>CAMYWS010000095.1 GCA_947302865.1 uncultured Clostridia bacterium | reverse complement strand
CCCTGATCTCTACACTGCCAGTGTAGCGCGATAGCCAACTTCGCTAAAGCCCCGAACAGAGTGTATTATACGGCATAGCGGATAAAAAGGCAAGAGTTTTTTTCACAGGAAGGTGTTATTTTTATGAACAATGCTGAAAACATCTTCCTCCGGGTCAAAAGTATGGTATACTGATGTCATGGATAAAAAGCCGCTCAAACGCACACAATTCGGAAAGGATTCTCTTTTCACGCAGGCCAAGGGGAACACACCCTTTGCGCTTGACGTGCTGTTTTTGTCTTTGAAACTGCTGCTTGTCGCAGTTCTGATCGTCGGAATGGCAGGCGCAGGCATCGCGTACGGCGTATTGAAGGCATATGTCGAAACGGCGCCCGTATTCGACATCGCACAGCTCACAAAAAGCGATCGGACGTCCTATCTTTACGATATGAACGGCAACGAGCTGATGTCGATCTCCGCGATCGAGTACCGTGATTGGGTCGATCTCGAAGAGATCCCGGAAATGCTCAGAAACGCATTCATCTCTGTGGAAGACGTTCGTTTCTATAAGCACAGCGGCGTCGATTTCAAGCGGCTCTTTTCAGCCGCGCTGGAGATCCTCGGCAACAACAACTCTTCCGGCGGCAGCACCATCACGCAGCAGCTGATCAAGAACAAGGTCCTCGGCTCCGAACGCACTTACAAGCGAAAAGTACAGGAAGCATTTCTTGCGCTCCAATGCGAAAAATATATGGCCAAGGACGACATACTGGAGGCATATCTCAACGATATCTATCTCGGCGGGTCGAATTACGGTGTCAAAACGGCTGCGAAGGATTACTTCAGCAAGGAGCTCGGCGAGCTCAGCATACGTGAATGCGCAATGATCGCAGGACTGACGCAGAATCCGTATCGCTATAACCCGCGTCTGAATTATTATTGGGAGTACTACGGCAGAGATCCCGACGCCTATGAAAAATACACGGTTGAGAGAACGAACACCGTCCTTTCCCGCATGTATGAAAACGACAAGATCACGCGGGAACAGTACCTCTCCGCCATGAACGAAGAGGTCCGGATCAATCAGTTCTCCGAAAACTCCCGTATGTACGAGCACGCGTACTTTGTGGAATACTGCATCGACGATGTGATCACGCACTGGATGGAGCAGGATCACGTCATCAACAACTCGCAAAATCGACTCGTATACGAAAACAAGCTCAGAACCGGCGGATACAGGATCTATACCACGCTTGATCCGAACATTCAGGAAACCGTTCAGAACGAGCTTTCGAACTGGGATGATTATCCGAAGCTTGCGGATCAGAGCCATAATACGATCACGGAAACGATCTCCGACAGCATAACCATCGAAACGATCGAGCCGCAGGCAGCCGTCGTTGTGATGGACCAGCACAGCGGCGAGATCCGTGCGATCATCGGCGGACGCGACGAACCGGTGATCCGCAGGGGCTTGAATCGCGCTACGCAGAGTTATGTGGAAGTCGGTTCGTCCATCAAGCCGCTCAGCATCTACGGCGCCGCGCTCGATAGCGGCGCGTCTCCCGCGACCGTCATCGTCAATACGGAAGGACGGATCGAAGGATGGGGAGGCGATAATGGATATCCGGAGGGCGGTCTCGGCAAGAGCCATTACGGGCCCGTGTCGCTTCGTTACGGTCTGGCGCAGTCGTTGAACGTCGTTGCCGCCCGTCTGCTGTTCTCCAAGTATGTCGGCGTCGATCGCGCCGTGGAGTACATGGAACGTCTCGGCATTCCGGAATCCCAGCTGAATAAAGACGGTCCGGGCCTCGCGTTGGGCACGAGCGGCATCACGCCTCTTCAGATGTGCGCGGCGTATGCGGCGATCGCGAACAACGGCTACTATAACAAACCGCTTTCCTTTACTAAGGTGACGGACAACAACGGCAACGTCATTCTGAATGCCGATATGATCCGCGGCAATCCGACGAAGGTCTATACCGATTCGTCCACGCCGTATCTTCTCGTGGATCTTCTCAAAAACGCGGTCAAGACCGGCACGGGCAAAACCGCGCAGATCGACGGGTATGAAGTCGCGGGGAAGACCGGCACCAATTCCGATTACGCGAGCGTATGCTTTGCCGGCATGACCTGCAAATATACGGCGGTCATCTGGATCGGTCACGATTATCCGGTCAACAAGCTCGAAAAGGATTCCAGCGGTGCAAAATACGCAGCAGTATTATGGAACAGCTTCATGACAAAGCTGATGGATGGCGAAGAGAATCTTCCCATCATCAACGAAAATGAATCGACGCTCGGTTTGATCCAGCGGACGGTCTGTCCGATCTCCGGCAAGCTTGCAACCGACGCCTGCGTCCATTACAGGAATTCCAGAAGCGAGTTCAACAAGTATAAATCCATCACCGACTGGTTCAGCTACGCAAGCGTTCCGACCGAACCATGCGATATGCACGTCACGCTTTCGATCTGCAAGGAATCCGGCGCGATCGCTGGGAAATTCTGTAATCCGGACAATGTGGAGGAACGCACCTACATTCTTCTTCGTCCCGGCACGCAATATTATGACCTGGATGATAAGATCCTGGACAAGCTGTTCAGCGATACGTGGGTCCGGACAGACCGCAGTATTCCGCAGTTCATTCTGGAATTCCCGGTATGCACCATTGACTCTTCATTTGACGCGCTGAAGCAGAAGGGCGACGCGCTGATCCGCTCCGTGGAAGAGCTGATCGCGGAAGACGGCCGCGTATCCGAGGAAGAGAGCGCATATCTGCATCGGCTCATCGATATGATGCAGCAGGCGTCGAATTCGGATGAGTATCATCTGGCATACGACAATCTCCTGAAAGAGTACAATCGACTGATCACCGAGCCGTGATTATGTCCGCGCTGTGAAACGAAGGCAAACTTTTACAAAAAAGCTTGCCTTCTTTATCTTGATTGCTATAATATTGATTGAAACAGGAGGGTATTTGTATGGCTATCAGAATTCTGATCAGTGACGACGAGCCGGTCGTTCATGAATCACTGCGCATATATTTCGAAGCGGAAGGATATGAGGTCATCGATGCGTATGACGGAGAGGACGCCCTGAAAAAGGCCGACAGCTCTGTGTCTTTGATGATCCTCGATATCATGATGCCGAAAAAATCAGGTATTGACGTCTGCCGCGAGATACGGAAAACATCCACGCTCCCGATCGTCATGCTGACGGCAAAGGGGGAGGAGATCGACCGTATTCTGGGGCTCGAGCTCGGCGCCGACGATTACATCGTCAAGCCGTTCAGCCCGCGCGAGGTCGTTGCGCGCGTCAAGGCGATCCTCCGCCGTGTCGAAGTGAAAGCGGAATCCGCCGAAACGAATATCGTGACGTATAACGGGCTTACGATCGACCTAAACAGCTATTCTGTCACGCTTCGCGGCGAACACATCATCTGTACGCCCAAGGAAATCGAGATACTGTACATGCTCGCATCCAATCCGGGACAGGTCTTTACGCGCGATACGCTGCTTTCACGCGTATGGGGATACGATTTTGCGGGTGAAACGCGCACCGTCGATACACACATCAAGCGTCTCCGCGCAAAGCTTGATTCGGAAGGTCTCGGCTGGAGCATCAAGACGATCTACGGCGTCGGCTATAAATTTGAACTGGAGAATGCCTGACCGACCATGAAACGGAGAGGTGAAGTCTTTCGCAGAGCGTTCCTGATCTGCATGGTGCTGCTGATCATCGGGAATCTCGTTCTGGTTCTTGCATATACCTATTTCGGAAAGAAGACATACGTCGAACTGGAGCGCAAATCGCTGAACGAAACAGCGGATACGCTGCAGGGTATGTTTTCTTTTTCCGACGGTCAGGATATGCCGAGAACGTCGCTGAAAGGGTACCTTGACGTCATTTCCACTTCTAAAGAAGTCTCCTATATCCTTTTTGTCAACAACGCAGACACAACCGACGTCTATACGAATCTTGAAACATTTCCGGAAACGGAACGGCTTCAGACGCTGTACAGCCGGCTTTCTTCCGGCGAATCAATCACCCATGAAGAATACGAGATCTCCGAGAAGATCAATGCGATCTGTGCCGGCCGTCCGCTGTACGTCAATCAGACCGTCTGTATCGGCAGTTTCCTTCTGATCAGGGAGATCAACCACATCAACGTTGCATTCGCCCGGTTGTCGCGATCTCTGTGGCTTGTTTCGCTCCTCCTGGTTCCGCTTCTGATCCTGACCGGTTATTTTGCCGTGAATCAGATGCTGCACCCGGTCACGGAGATGACAAAAGTCGCGAAGCAGCTGTCAAAAGGCAACTACGACGTGCGAGCAAAGGATGATTATCCGGGTGAACTCGGGTTGTTTGCGCGTACGCTCAACAATATGAGCAGCGCGCTGTCTTCGACGATTCGTCAGCTTGAAAACGAAAAACGGCAGCTCGGGTATATCCTGTCCAGCTTCAGCGACGGCGTTGCCGCGATCAACAAACATGGGGAACTGACGCATTACAATCCCGCGCTGATGAAGATGTTCGGCGCCGTACAGGTCCATTCCACGATGGATCTCGTTCCCGACCGTTCGATATGGGAAGCATTCGAGAGCGTCGTCGACTCCGAAGAACCGCGCATGTTCCATTATAATCTTCCCGGGGATCGTGTGCTCTGGATCTCAGTCGTCCCCGTCATGTCCGATTCGGAGGGCTGCATCGGCGCAGTCGGTCTGTTCAAGGATGCGACGGATATCGAAAAGCTGGAGCGCATGCGCAACGAATACGTCGCCAATATCAGCCACGAACTTCGTACGCCTCTGACGGCGCTGCGCGGACTTCTGGAGCCGCTTGCCGACGGAATGATCAAAGACCCCGAAAAGCAAAAGGAGTATTATGCGATCATGCTGCGCGAGGTCGAACGCCTTTCACGTTTGATCACCGACATGCTGCAGCTTTCCCGGCTTCAGGCAGGGACAGAGGCGATGGAGATGACTATGTTCGACGTCAACGAACTGCTTGAAGAGGTATCTCAGAGCTTCCAGACGGAAGCGAAAAAGCGCGGTATCCGGATCGAGATTGAAACGAAGGAATCCATGCCCGCGGTTTTAAGCGATCGCGACCGCATCGAACAGGTTCTTGTGGTTCTGATCGACAACGCGCTGCGCTATGCAAAAAGCACGATCCGGCTCAGGGCAACCGACGCCGTTCATGAAGTCATAGTAGACGTATGGGACGATGGGATCGGCATCTCAAAGGAGAATCTGTCTCGTGTATTCGAACGCTTCTACAAAGTCGATTCATCGCGCAAAGACGGCGGTACCGGATTGGGCCTTTCGATCGCCAAAAAGATCATGGATCAGCTCGAGGAGCAGATCGAAGTCGACAGC
>CAMYWS010000094.1 GCA_947302865.1 uncultured Clostridia bacterium | reverse complement strand
GCACAGCGCACAGCGGATCATATCGGAACGACGGATGACTTTTTCAGATAGCATGTCCTTTACCTCTGTCCTTTTTTCTTGACCATTCAAACATATTCCGAAGCAGCCGGTCAGACGCTTCGTCTTACGGAACCTGCCGGACTTCGGCAAGGAACGCCGCCGTCCTGTCCGCCACGTTCTGCTTCAGGTTGGTGAAGAAGAACATATAATCATACAGGTGATACGCCCCCTCGGGAAAGATGTCCAGACCGGGCGGATAGTCCTCTGTTCTCACATCCGTCACCACCAGCTCTCCGCGGGATCCGATATACGCGCCGCAAAGCGCAGGGATCGGCTCGGCTCCCGTGTCCATGACCGCGCCCAAATTCAGCGACCGGTCGGCGGGCGTGCCGTCGGTTTTCCAGTTCAGCGGATTGATGGACAACGCCTTGATTCCCGCCGGAATGATAATGGTTTCGGTCAGCGTTCCGTCCTCACAGTCGAAGCTGATCACCGTGCCCGTATCCAGTTCGCCCTGGGCAGGCACAATTTGCGGACAGTCCTCAATGTCCTGCTCCGTCACCGCCCATCCGAGCGCATACACGGCAATCAGCTTTGAACGCAAGGCGTTCCCTTCCGCCGTATCGCCGTAGTATTCTTTCAGCAGTTCCAGACACATTTCTCCGCCTTGGGAGAATCCCGCCAATATGAGCGGTCTGCCGCCGTTCTCATGATCGAGATACCAACGGAAGGCAGCGGAAACGTCCCGATACGCGACGGCCTTCGCCTTTTCCCGCTCCGATTCGTCAAACCGGTAGGCATTGATGGACATCTGCCGGTAATAGGGGGAATACAGCCGCCCTGTTTCCGCAAAGATGCCTTTCTCCAGATCCAAAGCGTAAATAAATCTGGATTTCAGCTTTTCGTTGAGGTCATAGGCGTTGCTTTCGCTCTTGGTGTCCACGGTGGGACAGATGATGAACACGTCCGCGTCCTTGCCCTCACCCAATGCAAAATACGCCCATGCGTCCGGATCATTATAGTCCGGCGCTTCCGATTCCGGTACAGATGCAGGCGATACGGTCGGAGCAGTCTCCGTTGTTTCTGCATCCGTTTTCGATGCAGGCGCCGCGGTCGGGATCGGCTCCGCGGTCGCCTCGGTCCAGGCCGTATCCAAGGGCGACGCAGAAGGGATAACCGCCGTATCCGCTTTCTTTAGCGCGTTGATCCGCCAAACAATGCCGATTGCCGCCAGAACGGCGATCACCGCGATCAGTAATACGATCCAAGTTCTTTTGCGCATAGTTCCTCCTGTCTGTTCAGATATTTTACGCATCAGGAAAGATCCGTCAGTTTCAGATTCTTCACTTTCCGCAGAACGATCACGTTGATGATGATCGCGAACAGCGCCGTGATCAGCGCGCCGAACAGCCACGCAGTAAAGCTCACGCTCCGGTCGAACCGGATGAACGCCTGTTCCATCGATCGCACGATGCGGTATGCGATGCCCGTACCGAGCGCGATGCCGAGCACGATGCCGGAGATCGTCGTAAGCACCGTTTCGCGCGTGCAGTAGCCGATCACCTCTTTGACCGTAAAGCCGTTGATGCGCATAATGGTCAGCTCGCGCTTCTTCTGCATGATATAGATATTCGTCAGATTCGTCAGAACGACGCCTGCCATGACCGCCGCCATGAAGATAAACAGGATGACGATCGCATTGATGACGGAGGTCGCCGCGTCGAACATCACGCGGTCCTCGCTGACCGGCGTATAGCTGATAAAGCCGGGCGTCCGCTTGAGATTTTTGACCAGCGCTCCCTCGTCCGCGCCGTTCAGGCGGATCAGGCAGGCGTTTGGCATCGGCTCCGAACCGAACAGCGCGCTATAATACGCGGTGCTCATCACCATCGGACGTCCGATGTAGTTTTCGAAGACGCCTGCCACCTTCACCATCGCCACATTTACGCCGCCGACGGCGATCCCGAATTCACTGCCGACCTTGAGATGATAGATCTCCGCCAGACGCCGCTGGATCAGAATTCCGTCGTCGGTCGGGGCAAGCGGTTTGCCGGTGTTCCAGTCGTTCAGCTGATACATGGACGCAATGGCTTCGATGTCGCCGCAGAGCAGCTCGCCGACCTGATTGTCCGTAATGCGGTAAGTGATGTAGAGATTGTACATCGGCACATACTCCGCGCCTGCTTCCTGCAATACCGGTTCGGCTTCGTCGACCCACTCGGTTTTCAGCTTCCCGTCATACTTCACGACGGTCTCATAGTGGTTTTTGACGGCGCCGTCCACGGCCGCTTTCAGGGTGAAGCCGATCACGACCAGCGCACAGCAGCCGGCTACGCTGACCACGGTGACGATCACGCGCTTGAGGTCCGTGCGGATGTTCAGAAGGATCAGCCGCGAATAGAGCGACAAAAACCGCTTTCCGTTTCGCACGGGCGCGTTCTTTCCGGCGGGAACCGATTGCTGCATCAGCTGCACGGCCGGCGTACGCAGCAGCCGGTAACAGGCGAACGTGATCGCGCCGACGGCAAGAAGCGTTCCCGCCAGCAGTACGATCAGCGTCGGCAGGACCTCCAGCGTGATCTTTGTCGTATCAAACGTATAGTAGGCGTCGTACCCTTTCAGGATGAAGCCCTCCATCCAGAAGTGCCCCGTAAGAATGCCCAGGACCATGCCGATCAACGTGGCGGACAGTCCGAACAGCAGGTATTTCGCAAAGATCTCGCGGTTGAAGAACCCGAGCGCCTTGGTGGTGCCGACCAGCGTCCGCTGCTCGTCGATCATCTTGCTGATGGTGGCGTAGATGACCAGCGCGCCGACCAGTACGAACAGAAGCGAGAAGGTCATTTCCAGACTTTTCAGGTTGCCGCTGCCGATGATCAGCTGAACGAAACTTGCGTTCCCGTGTCCGTCGAAGCAATACCAGCTTCCGGGCTCCTGGTTTTCCGCCTTGTCGCGCTGTTCGGACACAACGTCCGTCAAGGTCTCGATCGTCTCGTTCATGCTTTCCAGTTCTTTGCTCTTCTCATCCGTCTCCTGCTGCAGTTCATCAAGCTTCGTCTTTGCCTCCTGAAGCGCCTGCATGATCTGCGCATAGGATCCGGAATCGACGGGAAGGTTGCTGAGCTGCGTTTCCAGAGCGGAAACGGTCTGCTGCGCCAGCGCGAGCAGTTCTTTCGTTATTTCCAGCTCGCCGCGCAGCTCTTCATAGCTATGTCTGGTCTCGATGATCGTTTCTTCCGCTATGTCGAGCTGTTCCAGCGCTTTTTCCTTCACCTGCGCGTCACGGATCGGTATGCGCTCTTCCGCCAGTGTTTCCAGCGCTTCCGAAACGTCCGCGACGTCATTTGTATAAGCGGCGCCGAACCGGTTGACGTCAGACGGTTTCCCGATCACGACCTCCGCCTTCATGCAGCAGTCATTCAGACTGTCCATGTCGAACCGTTCCTTCGTCACGATCAGATACGGCGTCTCCGGCACGGATCTGCTCGCATGGTCGGGATGCTCTGCGATCCCCACGATCGTGAACGGTTCCGCGCCTAAAAAGTATTGCCCGGTCACGTCGGTCATTTCCACCCATTCGATCACGTCGCCGACCTTCCATCCCATCGAGTCGGCAAGGGTCCGCTCGATCGCGCATTCCGTCTCGTTTTCCGGCAGACGTCCCTCCGCCGTTTCGAGACGATTGATCCGCTCCGTCTTTGTGATGACGTTCACGACCGCCTTTTCTTCATTGACGTAGGCGTTTCCGGCGGTTTGCCAGACCGCTTCCACGTCCGCAACCCCTTCGAGCGCGCGGATGCAGTCGAGATCGTCCGAGGTCAGGAGGCGTGTGGAAATGACCTCGATATCGCGGAAGTTGAGTCTGTTGTAGGCGGCCGATGCGTTTTTGCGCAGCGCGGCCGCGGAATACCCGATGCCGAGGAACGTGGTCACGCCGAGAAGCGCGATCACCACGATCGACAGAAAGGAGATCTTCTGCTTCCATATGTTGCGCAGGGCGTCTTTGAACTGTGTTCGTTTCATGGCGGATCACCAGACCAATTCCGCGGCGTGCAGCGGGTGCAGATTCTTCTTGATGCTTGCGATCCTGCCGTTTCGCATCTTCACCACGCGATCCGCCATCTTTGCGATCTCCGGGTTATGCGTGACCATCATGACCGTCGCGCCCTGGTTTCGGACAATGTCCTCGATGACCGAAAGCACCTCGATGCTCGTGGTATAGTCGAGCGCCGCCGTCGGCTCGTCGGCAAAGATCAGCTTCGGACGCTTGACGATCGCGCGGGCGATCGACACGCGCTGCTGCTGTCCGCCGGACATCTGTCCGGGATAGTTGTTTGCACGGTCCTTTAATCCGACTTTTTCGATCGCTTCCTCCGCGGGCATCGGGTCCTTTGCAAGCTCCGCGATAAACTGCACGTTTTCCAGCGCGGTCAGGTTCGGCATCAGGTTATACGCCTGGAAGATGAAGCCTATGTATTCGCGCCGGTACTGCGTGAGTTCGGCGTCCGTCGGATGCGAAAAGTCCCTGCCCTCGACGGTCAGCTCGCCGTCGGTCAGGAAGTCCATGCCGCCTACGATGTTCATCATCGTGGATTTGCCGCAGCCGGATTCGCCGAGCACGACCACGAACTCGTTCTTATAGATATCGAGGTTCACGCCCTTCAGGACCTTCAGCACCGTGTCCCCGGACGGGAACTCCTTGGTGATGTTCCGAAGCGACGCAAGCACTTCCTTCTGCTCGCCGAGATCGACGATCAGCCCCTTTTCGTCGATCGTGATCGCCGCAAGCGACGCCATGCGCTCGCAAAGCTGCAGCTCCTCCGCGTCATACAGCGAGCCGTCCTTTTTGTTGACGATCTGCACGCAGCCGATGACGTCGTGCAGATTGTTCAGCGGCACGCAGATCATGGTTTTGGTTTGAAGCCCGTTGTCGTCAAACGCCGAGCCGTCAAAACGCGGATCGTTTGCGGCGTCCTCCACCATGACGGATTCGCCGGTCTTGGTCACGACGCCTTCGATCCCGAGCCCGTTCTCCACCGTAATGTTGGAAAGATCGGCGGGACCGATATGGAACATCGGACTCAACCGATCCGTCTTGGGATCCAGAAGCCAGATCGCGCCTGCTTCGCTGTTCAGGTTTTTGACAATTATTTCAAGGCTGCCGGACAGAGCATCGTCGAGATTATCAACCTCAAGGAGCTGCTCCATGATCTGCCATGTTGCTCTTGTAAACCGTTTTTCCCCCGTCATCATCCGTTCCCCCTTGTTTTTCGGTATCCGGGATCGCGGCGCGGAGGTTTCTCCGGGCCGCGGCGCTTGTCTGTATGGTTACTCGATCGTCAGAATGTCGGAAAATCCGGTCACTTCGAAGATCTCCATGATGATCTCGTTTGCGTGAACGACCTTCATGCCGCCCTGCC
>CAMYWS010000093.1 GCA_947302865.1 uncultured Clostridia bacterium | reverse complement strand
CGTCCGGACAACCTCAAGGCGGGCGGTACACTGATGTCCGGTCAGGAGTTCTGGAGCACGTTCACGTCGACCAACAATATCAAGGACTTCATCTTCTTCTCCAAGAACGAAGCGGACCTGACCCGCATCCTCTATGAGCTGCACTTCTTCACGAAGACGATCGCCGAGGACGGCACCGTGCAGTACGTGTTCGCGCAGGACGGCGGCAAGGCGTTCATGGAAGCGTACAGGAGTTTTGTCGAACCGATCACGTCGAACGCTTCGCTGATCGGCGGTCCGTATGAGAGCATGTCCAACGGCTTTGCGATCCTGCCCATCATTGCCGGCGCGACGACGTTCCTGTCTTCGTGGATCATGCAGCGCCAGCAGAAGTCGATGCAGAAAACGCCGGAGAAGCCGGACGACAGGAACGATCCTGCGGCGCAGTCGCAGAGCATGAACAAGATGATGATGTTCCTGATGCCCGCGATGTCGCTCTTCTTCTGTTATCAGTATGACTCGACCTTTGCGTTCTACTGGATCTTCTCGAACGTCATTTCGCTGGCGATCACCCTGATCCTGAACGCGACGGTCTTCAAGAAAATGCAAGAGCAAATGCAACAGGGAACTGTGGAGGTAATCAAAAAATGAGGAGAAGCATGGAATTCTCCGGCCGCAACATCGACGAAGCGATCTTTCACGGCCTCAACGAAATGGGACTGACGATCGACGAAGTGGATGTGGAGACCGTACAGAAAGAGAGCAAGGGCCTGTTCGGCATCGGCGCGAAGAACGCGATCGTACGCCTGACCGAGCGCGAAGTGCCCGCGGTCCCGGATTTTGAAGCGGAAAAGGCGGCGATGCACGAACGCAAGCCGGACCGGGCAAAGCGCGAAAACAGCGAGCGCCGCGACCGCAAGCCGGGCAGCGGCAAGCAGAAGCGTGAGAACGGCGAACCGCGCGAAAAGGAAGTCACAGTCCCCGCGATCGCGTACAGCGAGGAGATTGCGAAGGAGAACGACGCCGCGATCTTCCTTGCGGAGCTTCTGAAGCAGATGAAGATCGACGCGACTGTCGAAGCGGCGGAGACCGAGGACGGACTCCGGCTCAACATCGTCTCGACGACCGACGGACTGCTGATCGGCAGACGCGGCGAAACGCTCGACGCGATCCAGTACATCGTTTCGCTGTATGTGAACAAGGACCGCAAGGAGAACGGGTACCGCCGCATCTCCGTCGACACCGAGGGCTATCGCGCGCGCCGCGAGGAAACGCTCCGCCGGCTTGCCCGCAAGAACGCCGCGCAGGTCGCCCGCACCGGACGCTCCGTCGCCATGGAGCCGATGAACCCGTACGAGCGCCGCGTGCTGCATTCCGCGCTGCAGAGCTTCAGAGGCGTTACGACGCACAGCGAGGGCGAGGAGCCGAACCGCCGCGTCATCATCACGCCGGACAAGTAAGGAACCGTTTAAGCCGCCGCAAGGCGGCTTTGCCTTTTATCTGCTATGATACAAACCTTTGACACCGTTTTTGCCCCGTCCTCGGCGATCGGCGGCGCGATCTCCGTGATCCGCGTTTCCGGCGACCGTTCGCGCGCGATCGCCCAAACGCTTCTGGACAAGCCCGTCTGGGATACGCCCGCCCGCATGCGGCATACGCGTATTCTTCTGAACGGAGACGTGATCGACGACTGCATGGCGGTCTTTTTCGCTGCGCCGAAAAGCTACACCGGCGAGGACATGCTGGAACTGCACTGCCACGGCGGCATGACGACCGTGCGGCTCGTCCTGTCCGCGCTTTCGACGGCTGGCGGCGTGCCCGCGGGTCCCGGCGAGTTCACGCGCCGCGCCTATCTTTCCGGCAAGATGGACTTATCGGAAGCCGAGGCGGTCATGGACGTGATCAACGCGCAGGCGGAAAGCAGTCTGCGCTCCGCGCTTTCGCAGCTGTCCGGCAGCGTCAGCCGGCGCGTATGCGCGGTCGAGGAAGCGCTGCTGGACGCGCGCTCCGCGATCGAGGCGGCGATCGATTATCCGGACGAGGCGGAGGAATCCGCGTACGCGACTCTGCCCGCCGTGCTGCGCGAGGCGGGGGAGACGGTCTCTGCGCTCATTGAGGAAGGCAGAAAGGCGCGCGTTTTGCGTGACGGGCTGAAGCTCGTCATCCTCGGACGGCCGAACGTCGGCAAGAGTTCGCTGTTGAACGCGCTTCTGGGCGAGGATCGCGCGATCGTGACCGCGGCGGCGGGAACCACCCGCGACGTGCTGGACGAACGGCTTTCGATCGGCGGCGTGCCCGTGCGGCTCATCGACACCGCGGGGCTCAGAGACGCTTCGGACGAAGCGGAGCGTATCGGCGTCGACCGCGCGAAAAAGGCGCTCGAAACCGCGGACGCCGTACTGCTCGTTCTGGACGGCAGTGAAGAACCGACGCCGGAGGACGAAGCGCTTCTCGGGGAGACGGCGGGGAAGACCCGCATCGTGATCGCGAATAAATGCGATCTCGGCACGCGCATTCAAAACGCGCTTCCCATAAGCTGCAAAACAGGCGAGGGAATTGACGCCCTGCGGGAACGGATCGCGGCGATCGCGGCGCCCGCGCTGCAGTCGACCGAGGCGATCACCAACGAACGGCATCTTCTTGCGCTTTCCGGGGCGCTGGACGCGATCAGGCACGCGGAAGATCAGACGGAGCCGGACTGCATCGCGACCGATCTCACCGAAGCCCTGCACCGGCTCGGTTCGATCACCGGCACGGACGTGGACGCCGAGGTCATCGACCGCATCTTCGCAAACTTCTGCGTCGGGAAATAATACGAAAAAGAAAAATGAAGGTAAAACAGCTCCGCGGAGCTGTTTTTTCATAAAGGATCTGAGCGGGCAACGCAAGTGCGTTGTAAACGCACGCGCGCAAGCAACAAAGGAAGAGCGGAGTATGAATCCGTAAAATCCGGCGACATGTGCGGCGGATTTTACTCCTTGCAGGATCGCCGCCCGGAACTGTGAAACCGTTCAGGCGATCCTGAAAAAACGGTCTGTTGAAGCACTTCAACAGACCGAATTGTCACGTTGTCGGGATCAGCCACATAAACGGGTTCATGCGGTAGAAGAAGCCCGCAAGCGGCGGGTCGACGAGCATGCCCCCGAGCCGCGGCACGATCGTAAGGACGATCGGCGCGAGCAGGAAAAAGATATAGAGCATCGTCATGCCGTGCAGAAAGCCGATCCCGCAGGAGAACAGCGGATCGAAGCGTTTCAGCGTCGGCAGCCCGTGCCTGCCGTAGTCGATCATGCGCAGGATGAACCCCAGAAGCACGCGGATGATCACGAACAGGAGCAGCAGCGAGAGGATGTTCAGCACAACGTCGACGATCGTCTGATTGAAATAATCGCCGAGCGTGGTGATGCCTTTGTCCCTGTACGCTTCCCTGCGGATGTTTTTGCCGACAGCGCCGTCCAGCGGCAGGGGCAGCTCGGCGTTTTCGATGATCGTCGAAAGCGTGTCGCCGTCGATCGAGGAAACCGGGTCGTGGATCATTTCGACGCTCGTTTTGCTGACGAACTCGTACCCCTCGAAATAATAGAGCAGACTCCCGTACAGCCGCTTGCTCTCGCGCACGGGCGAGGCGACGACGGGGATCATCAGAAGCGCGAGGAAAAAGGAGAGCAGCGTCAGGCCGATGCTGACGGCGGAATAGATGACCCCGCGGTAATATCCCGCCAGGATACACAGCCCCAGAACGACCAGGATCAAGATGGTGACGATCATGTCCGGCTCCTTTCTGCGTCAGTCAAGCGTGACACGATAGCAGTTTTGTTCGGTCACGACGAAGAATCCCTCCGCGCCGTAGCGGAACGCCGCGACCGGCGTATAGTCCGGTTCGAGGTCTTTCAGCTTTTTCCCCGCAAAGGAGAACTGCAGAAAGTTCTCCCGCGTGAATACGCAGATGGTCCCGTTGAACAGGAACGCGCCGACGACGGGCGAGGGCATGTATTTCTGCATGACGTTTGACCACAGGTCGTCCGTTTCGGAGATCGTGATCAGCCGCACGAGACTGTTTTCCTCGCCCTCCGCCGCGACGGGGAGCGCGATGAAGTACGCGGTCTCGGTTCCTGCGGAGAAATCGACGATCGTACTGCCGTAGACCCGCACGCGGTCGCGCTCGGCGGAAAAGCCGCCGTCCTCGCGGTCGTAGCGGATGATCGACTGCGTTCCGACCACGAACAGACAGCGGTCGGACAGATACAGGTTGTAGATCGCCTGGTTATAGAACGGCGTGGTGTAATGGATCATGGTGCCGCCGTTCGTGCAGTCGTAGATACGGACGATGGATTCCTCCGTGAACTGCCCGACGTCCATCGTGGAGACCCACAGAAGCTCGGCCGAACCCGTATCGAGGAACCCGAACGCGACGATCTCGCTGTCCTTGAACGAGATCGTGTTGACCGACTGCATTTCCCGATTGATGATCTCGATAAAGCGCTCGTCGCGGTCGTCGACGGGGATCCGGTACAGCAGCGCCGCGTAATTTCTGCCTGCGCGCACGTCGAGGATCGTGCCGCTTTGAAGCGCCAGCGTCTTTTCCGCGCCCTGGATCTTGAACTGCGCGCCCGCGTACACGATTGTCATGGAGGCGGAGTGGTCGTAGCCTTCGATGTCGGCGATCGGGAAGAAGGTCGAAACGTCCTTCGCCGCGTCGTAGGTATAGATGCGGTCCTCCGTGCGGTAGGAGACGACGCCGTCGTCCATGCGGTATGTGTAACCCGCCGCCACGTCCGCGCGCGCAAAGGTCAGCCCCTTTTCGCGCTTGGTCAGGACCAGAAAGAGCAGCGCGAGAACGCCGGCAATGAGAATGCCTGCAGCAACGCCGAAGAACGCGAGCCGGGATACGGTCATGCGGCCGATCGTCAGCTTGCGGTCCGCGCTGTCGCGTATGTATTCGCGTATGCGTTCGCCGAAGTCGCTCATAGATGCTCCGTGTCAGTTTGTTTTCGGTGCGCGTACCCGCAAAGCGCCGGGCAGCACGCGGAAGGTCACGGGCGTGCCGTCCATGCGTTCGCCGTCCACCTCGATACGCGAGACCGGATCGCAGACCACCGAGACCTCGGTCGCCTTGCGATAGGTGATGCAATTCAATCCGATGTGCTTTCCCTTGATGAACTTCGGCAGCAACTTTAAAACACCGAGCCGCCCGACGTCATGCGCGATGCACACGTCCAGAAGCCCGTCGGACATATCGGATTCGGGCAGCACGTTCATGCCGCCGCCGAAATGCGTGCCGACGCCCGCCGCCGCCATCAGCACGTTCCGTTCGATCGTGCCGTCCGGAAACGTCAGCGTCGTTTTGCGAAGCTTCAATCCGAGGACTGCCTTGAGGCAGCCGAGCCGGTAGGCGGTCTCACCCTTTCGGACCTTCGGCTTGAATTCCTCGGTGTAGTCCAGCACGTCCACGTCGAAGCCGAAGCCCGCGATGTTGAA
>CAMYWS010000092.1 GCA_947302865.1 uncultured Clostridia bacterium | reverse complement strand
TTCGCCATCTTGATGCAGCACAGCAGGTTCGCAATGCCGGAGATGCCGAGCAGGGAAAGCTGCTCGACCGTCTCCTGCGGCACGCCGACGACCTCGCGGAGATACCTGAGACCGACCGGATCGTTGAAGAGACGGAGGAGCTTCTGGCTGTCCTCGTCGTCGATGGCGATGACCATGTCGGTGTTCTTGACGTTGTGGATCCACGGAACATGCTTGTCGCCGATGCCTTCGATGCGGTGTCCGCCGAAGCCGTTGTTGAGGAGCGTCGGGCACTGCAGCGCTTCGCCGACTGCGAGCTTGGAATCCGGATACTGTTCTTTCAGGAAATCGCCCGCACTCATCGTGCCTGCCGAACCGCTGGTGAACGCCGCGCCGGCAAACCGGTCGCCTTCGCCCAAAATGCCTTCCACGACTTCATGGATCGCTCTGCCGGTGACGTTGTAGTGCCAGAGCGGATTGCCCATTTCTTCGAATTGGTTGAAGATCATCATGGACGGATCCCTGCGAAGCTCCCAGGTCTTGTCGAAAATCTCCTTAACGTTGGATTCACAGCCCGGCGTCGCAATAACCTGACCGGCGATCTTTGAGAGCCACTCAAAACGTTCTTTGGACATTTCCGCGGGAAGGATCGCCACGGAATCACAGGCGAGGAGCTTGGAATTGAACGCGCCGCCGCGGCAGTAGTTGCCGGTGGACGGCCAGACCGCGTGATGATACGTCGGGTCGAACTGCCCGGTCACGAGCCGCGGAACGAGGCAGCCGAAGGACGCACCGACCTTGTGGCAGCCGGTCGGGAACCATTTTCCCGTAAGCAGCACGATGCGTGCTTTGACACCGGTAAGGGAGGAGGGCAGTTCAATGTAATTGACACCGCCGAACTTGCCGTCGCCGCCTTTTTCCACGGGGTTGTTCTTCCACGTGATGCGGAACAGGTTCAGAGGATTCACGTCCCAAAGACCGACGTCGGTCAGCTTATCCTGGATCTTCTCGGGGATCTTCGTCGGATCCTCCATCTGCGCAAACGTCGGGATGATGATGTTCTTTTCACGCGCTCGCTCGATCGAGCGTGCGAGGTTGTCTCGATGCATGGTAAGATCGATCATGTGAAAAATCTCCTTTTTCTGAATAATGATTTACGGCTCTTCACCGCAATATTCGTCATATATATCATAAATGATTTATCGTGTTTTGTAAACAGATAATCTGCGCCGATACAAAATATTTTTGCCGACATAACAAATTTTGTTCTTTGTATCTTGACAAATCAATGGTATAATCCTTATGGAGGCAAAGATGGTCGCGACAGGTATTTCAACTGCAAGCTTTTTCGACACGCTGATGCTTGAGGACGCACCCGCGTTGCTTCGGCAATGGAACGTCCGGAATGCCGAATACTATCTGAACAGCTACTGCGAATATGACATGGCGTTTATCGACCGCCTTGCGCGGGAGACGGAGGACGCGGGTATCCGCGTTGTCGGCGTACATCCGATGAGCTTGCAATATGAGCCGCTGTTGTTTACGCCGCATCCGCGGCAGCGCGCGGACGCAATGAAGGCGTATGAACTCGTATTACGCGCAGGCGAACGTCTTCACGCGGATCATTACGTCATGCACGGACCGGTCGTCCTGAACGGGGTCGCAAAGAATCTGCAGCTCGAACGACTCGCGCCGATCTTTGATTCGCTTTCGGACATGGCGGAGGATCACGGCATGCATCTGACACTTGAAAACGTCAGCTACAGCATTATGCCGACGCCGGAAATCGGACTTGAGATCCGGTCGCTGATCAAGCGGCCGCTCTATCATACGCTGGACATCAAGCAGTCGATCCGCGCGGGGATTGATCCCGTTCAATTTGTTGAGGCGTTCGGCGAGCATATCCTTGCGGTGCACGCCTGCGACTGTGATTTGTCGGGCGGGCGTCCCTTCTACTGCCTGCCGCCGCGCGGGGGGTATGATTTCAAAAAACTGATCGACGCGCTCCTGTTGAAGGGATTTTCCGGGACGGTTCTTCTGGAAGCGTACAGCGATATGTTCCGGGATAAGACAGAGTTGAAAGACGCATATTGCGCGTTGGATCATATCATCAATTCATAGGAGATATGCAATGGAAACCAGAACGTTTGACCGCGAAGCGATGCGGATCAGAGTCGACTGCAACAACATGATGCAGAAGACCCTCGGCGCGCGCGGGTTGACCGCGGAAAAGCTCAAGACGCTTCCGATCGAAGCGGCGGCAAAGCCTGACGCGTATATCGTGAAATGAAAAAAAGGACCGTCGGAACCAAAATTCCCTATCGGGTCGATGTCTTTACGATCGTAATGGTAGCGGCCTTGGTTCTATTCGGCCTTGTGACGCTCCTGAACGCACTTTCCGACCCGTTCGACGGGACGGAGACCACGCTTGCCGCGTTCTATGAACGCCTGAACTTCGAGTTCTTTACACGGCAGATCGGCAATATCCTGATCTCGCTCGTCTTTCTCATACCGCTTGCGATCTTCGATTACGAAAAGTACAAGCCGTTTACCAAAGTCGCATACATCGTGTGCCTGATCCTGCTGTTCCTGCTTGTCGTCGCTGGAAAGAACACGCGCGGCGCGCTCGGTTGGTACGAGGTCGGCACGCGTGGATTTCAGCCGTCGGAGATTACCAAGGTCGTGCTGATCGTCGTGCTCTCCAAGGCCGCGGCGGAGATCTACGACCGCAGAGGTCCGATCACGCGATTTGCCGATTTCATTCGCCTGTTCCTGTATTTCTTCATTCCGTTCCTGCTTGTCATTCTGCAGAACGATTTCGGCACGGCGATGGTCATTCTGATCATTTTCGGCGGCATCCTGTTCTGCGTGCGCGTTCGCTGGTATTACGTGCTCGGCGGTTTGTTTGCAATGGGCGCAGGCGGGATTCTGAGCTGGATGTTCATGCTGACGGAGGTTCAAAAAGAACGCATCCGCGTCTTTCTGGACCCCTCGCGCAACCCGGAGGGCTCCGGAATGAACGTGCTCCATGCGAAGCAGCTGATCGGCAGCGGCGGCTTCTGGGGCAAGGGCTATTTCACAAAGGGAACGTTGACGCAGACCGGTTACGTCCCGATCCGACACTCGGACTTTATTTTCTCCGGCATCGGTGAGGGCGTCGGATTTTTCGGCGCCATGCTGCTGATCGTCGTGTTCTTCCTGCTTTTGTTCCATTGGCTGCATACCGCGCTGACCGCGCGCGACACATTCGGCCGCTGTCTTGTCGTCGGCTGTACCGTCATGCTTGCCGCACACATCTTTGAAAACGTCGCCATGAACCTCGGCGCTATGCCGGTGACCGGCATTCCGCTTCCGTTTATCAGTTACGGCGGGTCCAACATCCTCGCGTCATTCGCCTGCGTCGGGATCGAAATGAGCGTATATGCCCGCGCGGCGGGGAGGCGGCAACTGTGAGCGATACTGTGATTGACCGGATGACACCCGGTGACCGGGACAACGCCGCGGCGCTCTGGCGCGAGATCTTCGGAGACTCCGAAGCGTTTACCGATTGGTTCTTTCGGGAACGCTTTTACCCGGAATACTGCTGCGCGGCATATCGGGAAGGTCGCCTCGTTGCCATGACGCTCGGCAGACCGACCGAGATCCTTGTCGACGGCAAAACGCATAAAGCACTTTTGATCTCCGGCGTTTCCACAAGGCCGGAGTATCGCAGGCAGGGGCTCATGAATATCGGCATGAACCTGCAGATCCATTATGCGCGCCGCAGCGGATTTTCCTGTTGTTATCTGCATCCGGATATCGAAACGCTCTACGCGTCGCTGGGCTTTCGCAACGGCACGAACGCGACGGTCATCCGATCGGATGAAACCCGCCTTCATACGCGCTTTTCGCTGCGCGAGGGAGCGGAGATTCCGGCCATGCGCGCGGTGTACGATGCAATGCGCAAAAGCCACGACGGGATGCAGCTGCGCGACGATGCGGAGTTTGCCGCGGTTTTGCGCGACTACGCGTGCGACGGCGGAACGGCGGCAATCGCCTGTGACGGAGAAAAGCCCGTCGGATACATCTGTACGCTTGCGGACGGAACCGTTTCGGAACTGCTTGCGCTCTGCCCGGATGCGTACGCATTCCTCCTCGACACAACGGCGGCGCGTTTCGGACGTCCTCTTGCGGCCACAGTACCGTCTGACTGCGGACTTGCCGGCAAGCGCGTATACGGCATGCACTATCTTGTCCTTAACGATGCGTTTTCGCTTCCGCTGAAAAACGGTTTCTGCTGCACATCCTATTGATCCGAACCACCGTGCCGGGGATGTCCCGGCTTTTTTCTCGTCATAATCTTCCGTATACAGACGTACAGTTCAACAGCGGAGGATTTGAACATGAAAGTCATCATCATAAGCAAACGCATGTGGATCGGGATCCTTGCCTGTCTCATTCTTTTGGGGCTCGGACTCATTATGTATTTTTCCACACAGGACGTGCCGAATGAACCGACAGCGCCGACCATGGCGGCGATTGACGCCTATGAGCTGAATGCGATCCCGGTCATGTCAAGGCAGGTGCCGGTATACCGCGTCTTGCGGGACGATAACGTGATCGCGCTGACCATCGACGCGGCATGGAACGCGGATAAGACGCCGTTTATTCTGGACACGCTCGACAAATACGGGATCAAGGCGACATTCTTCCTGTGCGGCGTTTGGGTCAAGGCGTATCCCGATATGGTAAAGGAGATCGCAGCGCGCGGACACGAGATCGGGAATCATTCGCTGACACATCCGCATATGAACCGTATCTCCGCCGAGGAGATCAAAAAAGAGATCTCTGCTTTGGACGACGAGATCGAGCGGCTGACCGGAACCCGTTCAAAGCTCTTCCGCGCACCGTTCGGCGAATACAATGACACCGTCGTTTCGACTGTGCGCGACATGGGGTATGAGATTGTACAGTGGAACGTCGACACGGTGGACTGGAAGGAAGGACGCACGCCCGAAACGATCCTGAACGCCGTATTGCCGAAGCTGACAGATGGCAGCATCATTCTTTCGCACAACAACGGCTACGGGATCGAGACCTACCTCCCGCAGCTGATCGAACATGCGCAAAAGGAGGGCTATCGATTCGTTACGATCTCAGAACTTCTGCCCGAAGGAGAACGTTCCGTTGACAACAACGGCCTCTGTAAACCTGCCGGTTGAAAACCCGAATCCAACCCGCTATACTGAAAGAACACGGTGAAAATCGTGTTCTTTTTGTAACCTTTTACCTGCGTACCCTCTCTTTATGGGTGTAAGTGCTTACGGAAAGAGAAAAAGATGAAACAATCCTATTTCGATCGGGTCTATGAATCGACCTATGACAACCTGCTGAAATACGCCATCGTGCACCTAAGTGATCCCACGGACGCAGAGGACGCGGTGCAGAACGTCTACGTGCAGTTTTACCGACGTATCGAACGGTACGGACACTTCGATATCCTTTC
>CAMYWS010000091.1 GCA_947302865.1 uncultured Clostridia bacterium | reverse complement strand
CACGAACACGAACATGCGCATGAGCACGGGCACGAACATGCGCATGAGCACGACCGTCACCACGAATATGACGAATGCGGCTGCGGGCATCATCACGGGCACAGCCACGGCGACGCCTGCGGCTGCGGGCACGAGCACGGCGGGCATGAGGAAGGCGAAAACCGCACGATGCTGATCCGGCTGATCATCGGCGCCGTTCTCTTTGCCGGCGGTCTCGTCGCGCATTTTCTGAACGCGCCGTGGTATATCGAGCTTCCGGTCTTTCTTGCGTGCTATGCCGTCGCCGCCTACGACGTGATTTGGAACGCGATCCGCGGGATCCTGCACGGCAACGTGTTCGGCGAGGCGTTTCTGATGACAGTCGCTTCGGTCGGCGCGTTCGCGCTCGGGGAATATCCCGAAGGCGCGGCGGTAATGCTGCTCTATCAGCTCGGCGAATGGCTGACCGACCTTGCGCTCGACCGCTCGCAGGATTCCATCCGCGCGATCCTCAACATCCGCCCCGATACGGCAAACGTCGTGCGGGACGGCGAAACGCTTTCCGTCTCCCCCGCCGACGTGGAGATCGGCGAAACGATCGTCATCCGGCCCGGCGAGCGCATCCCGCTGGACGGCGTTGTTCTTTCGGGGATCTCCGCGCTTGACACGCGTGCGCTGACCGGCGAATCGGTCCCGCGCACGGCGCTGGAAGGCGACACGGTGCTTTCCGGCTGCATCGTGCTGGACGGCGCGCTTTCCGTACGCGTCGAAAAGTCGTTCGGTGAATCGACCGCGTCGAAGATCATCCGTCTCGTCGAGGACGCGGCGGACCGCAAGACGCCCGCGGAACGGTTCATCACAAAGTTTGCAAGGGTCTATACCCCCGCTGTGGTCGGCGCCGCCGTGCTGCTCGCGGTCGTGCCTTCGCTGATTACCGGCAATTGGGCAGAATGGATCCACCGCGCGCTGACGTTTCTTGTCATCTCCTGCCCCTGCGCGCTCGTGATCTCGATCCCGCTTGCGGTGTTCGGCGGGCTCGGCGCGTCTTCCCGCGCGGGCGTTCTCATCAAAGGCGGAAACTTTCTCGAAGCGCTGCACAAGGCGCATACGGTGGTCTACGACAAGACCGGTACGCTGACCGAGGGCAGCTTTTCGGTCCGTGAGGTCCTCCCCGCGGACGGATTTACAAGCGATACCGTACTGCAGCTCGCGGCAGGCGCGGAGTCGTTCTCCACGCACCCGATCGCAAGGTCGATCCTCGAAGCCGCGGGCGAAGCGATCGGGTCCGTTTCGGACGCGCACACGATCTCCGGCAAGGGCGTGACGGCCGCCGTCGACGGACGCGCGGTCGCGGTCGGCAACGCAAGGCTGATGGCGGAGCGCGGGTTGTCCGTGCCCGAGCCGGAAACGGCTGGTACGGTCGCGTACGTCGCGGTCGACGGCGCATACGCGGGCTGTATCGTGATCGCGGACGCGCTGAAGGCGGACAGCTCCGAAACGGTCGAAACGCTCCGCGCGCTCGGCGTACAGCGGCAGTTCATGCTGACCGGCGACGCAAAGGCGGTCGGCGAAGCGGTTGCAAAGGAACTTCATCTTGACGGCGTATCGACGGAGCTTCTGCCCGATCAGAAGCTTGAAGCGGTCGAAACGCTTTATCAGACACTGCCGAAAGGCGGCACGCTGCTGTTCGTCGGCGACGGCATCAACGACGCGCCGGTGCTTGCCCGCGCGGACGTCGGCGTCGCGATGGGCGGGCTCGGAAGCGACGCAGCGATTGAAGCGGCGGACGCGATCATCCCCGCAGACGCGCCGAGTAAGCTCATCGATGCGATCCGCATTGCAAAGAAAACCCGCCGCATCACGGTCGAAAACATCGTGTTCGCGCTCGGCGTCAAGGCGATCTTTCTGGCTTTGGGCGCGTTCGGTATCGCAAACCTCTGGATCGCGGTGTTCGGTGACGTCGGCGTGATGCTGCTTGCGGTCCTGAACGCGCTCCGGACGCTGAAAACGTCGCGCAAAACCGCTTGACAATCCCGCGCAGAACGGATATCATCAGCTTGTCAACCATCCATGCAGGGTTGAATGAAAGCTCAGAAGAAAAACGGAACATGAATCTGTCAAATTCAGCGACATGTGCGGTGAATTTGACACCTTGCAGATTTCGCTGCCCGATGGTACGCGCGGGAAGCGCGCGATCTACCTATGTAACGAAACGCAGCGGAGTGGTAACGCACAGCGTTATAGGCGAAATCTGAAAACCAGTCTGTTGAAAACTTGTTTTCGACAGACTGATGTTGTGAGGTGAGGGTATGAAGAAGCAGAAAGTACAGATCGCTCCGAGAAAAAAGCAGAGTGTCATCGGGTATTACAAAAAATACGGCTGGAAGGTCGCCGCAAAGGATGTTCTGCACGACGTGATCGGCAGCATCCTCTACGCCGCGGGCATCTATACCTTTGCGGCAACGGCGGACTTTGCCCCGGGCGGCATTACCGGCGTCGCGATGATCATCAATCACTTCTTCCCGTTTTTGCGCATCGGTCTTTTGTCGATCATCATCAACGTCCCTGTCGCGATCATCTGCTATCGGCTGCTCGGCCGTGTGTTCTTCTTCAAATCCGTCAAGAGCATGCTGATCTCGGCGTTCTTTCTGGACATCATCTTTCCGCTGATCCCGCAGTATAACGGCGCCGAAAACCCGCTGCTTGCCGCGCTGTTTGCAGGCGCACTGTCCGGCATCGGGCTTGCGATCATCTACATGCCCGGCTCCTCCACCGGCGGTACGGATTTTGTCATCATGAGCATTCGCAAGCTCAAGCCGCATCTGTCGATCGGGTCGATCTCGCTGATCGTCGACGGCGTTGTCATTTTACTCGGCTGGCCGGTGTTCGGCAACGTCAACGCGGTACTGTACGGCGTACTGATGACGATCGTTTCGACCACCATCATCGACAAGCTGATGTACGGCACGGGTACGCGCCGCATGCTGCTGGTCATCAGTGACAAAGCCAAAGAGATCGCGGACGCCATCATGGAGGAGACCGAGCGCGGCGCGACGCTTGCCGACGTACGCGGCGCGTATACCGGAAAGCCGCATCAGTTGATGATGTGCGTGTGCAGCAAGGTCGAGGTCTTTACCTCCCGCCGTATCATCAACCGCATCGATCCCGGCGCGATCGTGATGCTCACGACCGTCGACGAAGCGTACGGCGAGGGCTTTCTGGAACCGGACGTGGATTGATACATCCCCCCATTTGCGGCGTTCCGAACGGATCGTCGCAGTTTTTTTGCACGGCGATCCGCTTCTTGACAGCGCGGCGCTTGTTTGTTACAATACAGAAAAACAACGGGAGGCAAATGAGCGAATGCGCAACTGATCCGTCTTTTTCGAGTGTACCGGACGACCCGAGCGATCGGGTGCGTCTTGCGTTGCCGAAAAGCGGATCGCCCTCCTTTCATAACCGACGCCGTCGGTGTTTTGGGTCGTTTCCTGCCATTCGGCAGCGAAGCGATTTTTCTTTATAAGAAGGTGAGTTTATGATACAGGCAAGAAATATCAGCATTACGATCGACCGCGATCAGAAGACGATCGTGGACGGCTTTTCCTTTACCGTCGCGGACGGCGCAAAGGTCGCGCTGATCGGCGAGGAGGGCAACGGCAAATCCACGCTTTTGAAATGGCTCTGCGATCCCGCGCTCGTCGAGGGCTACGCGACCGTGACGGGCTATGCCTCGGTTTCCGGCACAAAGGGGTATCTGCCGCAGGAGCTGCCCGAATCGGAACGAAAGCTGTCCGTTTACGAATTTCTGACCGCGCACTGCGGCGAGGACGCCCTGAATCCGAAGGCGCTGTCCCGCGCCATGAAGGACGTTGCGCTCCCCCGTGATCTCGCGTACTCGGATCAAACGATGGAAACGCTGTCCGGCGGCGAACGCGTCAAGCTCGCGCTTGCGGTGCTGCTTCTGAACGACTTCGACGTGCTCTTTCTGGACGAGCCGAGCAACGACCTCGACCTTGAAACGCTTCTGTGGCTCGAACGGTTCCTCGCCTCCGTCAAAAAGACAGTCCTCTATATCTCGCACGACGAGGTGCTTCTTTCCCGCACGGCGGAAGCGGTCATTCATCTTGAGATGGTGCGCCGCAAAAAAATCCCGCGCGCGACGATGGCGAATATCCCGTACGACGAATACATGAAGCGGCGTGAGGCGGCTTTTGAACATCAGGCGCAGGTCGCGCAGTTCGAGCAGAAGGCGTTCCGCGAAAAAAAGGAGCGGTATCTTTCGATCTACAACGCCGTCGACCACGCGCAGGCGTCGCTGACGCGGCAGGATCCGAGCACGGGACGGCTGCTGAAAAAGAAGATGCACACCGTCCGGTCACTCGGCAGGCGGCTCGAAAAGGAGCAGGCGGAACTGACCGAAGCACCGGAAGCCGAATGGGCGATCCTGCCGAAATGGCTCGGCGGCGAGGTGAAGAACGGACGCACCGTATTGGAATACGGACCCGCGACGCTTGCGCTCGGGGATCGCGTGCTTTCGGAAAACGTCGCGATCCGCATCTCGGGACCGGAACGCGTCTGCATCGTCGGGCGAAACGGCTGCGGCAAGACGACGCTTCTGAAAAAGCTCGTGCCGGAGATCGAAAAGCGCGGGTACAACGTATTCTATATGCCGCAGACGTATGCGGATCTTCTGCCGGCGGACCGGCTTCCGGTGGAATTTTTAGCCCCGGGCGGAGACAGGGAATCCGTTACGGAAGCACGGATCTTCCTCGGCAGCATGAAATATACGACCGACGAGATGGATCACCCGATCAGAGCGCTCTCCGGCGGGCAGCAGGCGAAGCTGCTTTTACTGAAGGCGATCCTCGACCGCGCGGACGTGCTGGTGCTCGACGAGCCGACGAGAAACCTCAGCCCGCTGTCCGCGCCTGCGGTGCGCACGCTTCTCAGGGAGTTTCGCGGCGCGATCCTGACGGTCACGCACGACCGCAAGCTGATCGCGGAAGCCGCGACGCGTGTTCTCGCGCTTTCCGAAACGGGACTCGTTCCGTTCGACCCGTCGGCGCTTTAACCGAGCAGAAGATCCATCGCCGTCATCAGCGCAAAGCCGCCGAGCACAAAGAGCGTACCGGAAATCGGGCGCTCTTTTCGCGTATCCGGCAGCAGTTCAAAGCCGGTGACGTACGCCATCGCGCCGGCGGCAAACGATAAAAGCCACGGCAGCATCGGCACGGCAAACCGCGCAAGCAGGATGGTCAACAGCCCCGCGACCGGCTCGGATGCGCCGGACAGCACGCCGTACAGAAACGCCTTCCCCCGTCCCGTGCCGGACGCCGCAAGCGGCAGCGAAATGATCGCGCCTTCCGGCAGGTTCTGGAGCGCTATCCCGAGCGACAGAGCAAACGCACTCATTGCCGTTACGGTCCCCTGTCCCGACAGCAGCGCCGCGTACGCCGCGCCGACCGCCATCCCCTCCGGCACGTTGTGAAGGGAT
>CAMYWS010000090.1 GCA_947302865.1 uncultured Clostridia bacterium | reverse complement strand
AAGACCCCTGCTTTTTGTTTACTGTTTCGCCGCAAATGATCCGACGCCATTCCCGGCAGCATGCGGCCGCTGTTCCCGACAGTCTGAAAAACCATTGTAAGGGCACAGCCCCTTTGACGCATGTTTTGCCTGTGCATTGTTCGGGGCGGATTTCGCCACTTTACAAGACTGTCGAAAAATGGTATACTTTTTAATTAGAATTTGAAAAATTCGCTATTCGGCGGAGAAAACGTCGGACAGGAATCGACCGAAGGAGTTTCTGCTATGCACAAGAAAAAAACTGCATTGCTGCTGATTCTCGGCTCGGCGATCGCGCTCATCGGGTTGGCGATCCTGGGAAGCCGGGTTTCTTCGCGTTTGAGCAGCAACCAGAGTACGTCCAAATTTCCTGTGCAGATCCAGGAATACATGGCATCCAACACGCTTTATCCGAACGCAAACGGCGTCTGCACCGACTGGGTTGAGCTGTATAATTCTTCCGACGCGGCAATTTCGATCGGCGGTTTCAAGCTGACCGACACCAGCCGTAAGTCCCGCTATACCGTTCCGGCGGGAACCGTGATCGAGGGACACGGATATTACGTAATCTATTGCCTGCGCTCCGGCGGTGACGAATACGCCGATTTCGGTATCTCACGCGTTGGCGGGGAAGAATTGCTGCTGCTCAATCGGAAGAATGTTCTGATTGATTCCGTTATGACGATCCCGCTTTCGGACAATACGTCTGCCGAGCGCGACGAGAAAGGTCAGTTCCGCGTGTCCACGCAGCCGTCGCCGGGCGCCGCAGCCATCACGGAGGCGGCTCCGGCACAGTCCGGGATCGAACTGAGCCTGCGCGCCGTGTCCGGTCCGGTTACGATCTCCGAGGTCATCACGTCCAATTCGCTGTTTGCCGACGAAAACGGGCTTGTCACGGACATTGTAGAGCTTTATAACGGCTCGGACGAGCAGGTGAACATCGGCGGGTACGTGCTGCAGGACGGCATCGAGGGAATGCAGTTTGCCGTGCCGTCCGGGACCGTGCTTGCGCCGGACGGGTACTGCCTGATCCGTTGTGCGCGTTCACAAACGGACGGGCTGTACGCCGATTTTGGGCTTTCGCGCAACGGCGGCGAACTGCTGCTTCTCTATACGGCGGACGGTGTGCTGACAGATTATCTGACCACCGTGCCCTGCGCCAAAAACGGCGCGATCGTGCGCGAGGACGGCGAACCGATTGCAATCGCGTATGCGACGCCCGGCTTTGCGAATAACGAGCAGGGGCGGCAGGACTGCCTGAACACATATATGTCCGGCAGCGCCGTGCGGTTCAGTGAAATCATGACGGCCAACCGTTCCGTGCTGCTTGCGGACGGTGCTGCACCGGATTGGATCGAACTGGTCAATACCGCGGACTCTGAGGTCGATTGCTCCGGCTACGGGCTCAGCGACAGCGTCACGTCCGTGCGGTATACGTTCCCGGATGGGACGGTAATCCCGGCAGGCGGATACCTCGTGATCTCGTGCGACGATACGGAGCCGACCGGGCAGGCGGCGCTGTTCAGTCTGTCTGCTGCAGGCGGTGAGACCGTGTATCTGACCAAACCGGACGGCACACTGTACAGTGCAGCGATTACCGTTGCTGCAGAAACCGACGTCTCGCTCGTCTATGATGGCGGGATCCTGCCTGCGCGCTATTCCGAGCCGACGCCGAACTTCTCCAACGATGAAGCAGGTATTGCCGCCTATCGCATGCAGCAGCAGGTCGTCACCGGGCTTCTGATCAGCGAAGTGATGCCGGACAACAAATGTACGTTCGCATTCGGTGACGGCGTATTTGCCGACTGGGTCGAGCTTTACAATGCAGCGAACGATACGATCATGACCGGCACATTCTGTCTGTCCGACCGGGACAGCGACCTCATGCGTTTCCGACTGCCGGACGTTGCGCTCGCACCGGGCGAATTCATCGTGATCCGGTGCAGCAAGGAAGGCGGCGACGACGGTGAGATCGTCGCGCCGTTCGGGCTGAGCAGCAAGGGCGGTGCGGTATATCTGTCCTCCGCATCGGGCATGCTTCTGGACTGCGCTGTATATCCGGCGGCGGAACCGGATCGTTCCTTCGTCCGTACCGGCGACGGATCGTTTGCCGAAACCGACTGCCCGACGCCCGGCTATGCGAACACCGGCGCAGGGTATCAGCTCTTTTTGCAGTCTTACATAGCGGGCGAGCTCTATATCAGCGAGGCGATGCCCGCGAACCGGACCGTGGCGAAGAACAACGGCGAGTATTTCGACTGGGTCGAGCTGCGCAACAGCGCGGCGGAGCCGATCAACCTTGCCGGCTACTATCTGACCGACGATACCGATGAGCCGTTCAAATGCGCGCTGCCGGATACGATGCTCAACAGCGGCGCGTACTATCTGGTTTATTGCTCCGGCAACGCGTCGCTGACCGACAAGAACGGCTTCCACGCACCGTTCAAGCTGAACGGCGGGGAGGACCGGGTGTACCTTTACAACAGCGCGGGCGAGTTGCTAGACTATCTGCATATCTACGATGTCCCGCCGGAGGGCTCGATCGGCCGCAACGGCCGCGGGGGCGGCGTATACTTCTATGAGAGCCCGACCCCCCGCAGGGCGAACGGGAACGGCACGGCGGCGGTCATGCGAACGGAAATGCCGACGGCCTCCGTCAATTCCGGCGTTTTTGAGAACGTCGATACGTTTGCGGTTGCATTGAGCGGAACCGGTACCGTCTATTATACGACCGACGGGTCGAAACCGACGACGAAGTCGAACGTCTATACCGAACCGATCCGGGTGTCCCAAACCTCCGTCATACGGGCGGCGGCGCTCGAGGACGACAAGCGGATGAGCAAGCCGCTGACGCTTGCCTATACTGTGAACGAGGGACATACGCTGCCGGTGCTGAACCTGATCATGGCGCCGAACGACCTGAACGGCGCCAAGGGCATCTATTCGCATCCGATGGAAAACTGGCAGAGGGAAGCGTGCATCGTCTATACCGACGGGAACGGCACGATCACGCACGATTGCGGCGTGCGGATCAGCGGGCAGACTTCCCGCCGCCGCGGACAAAAGTCGTTTCGGGTGATCTTTTCCGACCAGTACGGCGGTCGGCTCCGGTACGATCTGTTCGGCGACGATTGCGAGCAGTCGACATTTCCTCAGCTGCAGATCCGAGCGGGACTGGATTCCAAGTACGGCGTTTTCCGCGAGCCGCTTGCGCAGCAACTCGCGATGCCGTACCGCGACACGACGTTCGTGCAGGATTCCGTACCGTGCGTGCTCTATCTGAACGGCGAATACTGGGGGATCTATCACTTCATGGAATCGCTGTGCGGGGAGACGCTTGCGGATCGGCTCGGTGTGCAAACGGACAGCATCACGCTGTTCGAGGGCTACATGTATGAGGATCATAAGAAGACCGAGATCTATCAGCTCTGGAAGTATGTCAAAACGCACGATATGTCCAAGAGCGAGTGTTACGAGTATATCAAGGAGCACGTTGCGCTCGAGGATCTGATCGACTGGGCGATCTTTCAGGCGTATTGCTACAACACCGATCTCTCCGGAAACGTCCGGTATTTCAAGAGTTCGGAGACCGACAACAAGTGGCACTTTGTGTATTACGACGTCGAATGCGTGTTCAAAAACCCGGCGAGCTTTGATAACGTGTTCAAATCCGGCCAGACCGCGGACTTTCTGAAGGCGCTGATCAAAAACAGCGAGTTCAAGGACATGCTTCTGAAGCGGCTCGCGTACCATTGCGAAAACTCGTTCCGGCAGGAGGACGTGCTCGCCCTGTTCTATTCGTTCGACGAAGCCGTCCGCACAGAGACGCTGCGGCAATTTCCGCGCTGGGGTCTGCCGCAAACGGATTACCTGTACAACTATAACCAGATCGAGCGGCTGTTGAAGGCGGACCGGGTGAAGCAACTGAAGCAGAGCGCCAAAAAAGTGCTCCATCTGTCCAACGCCGAATACAACGCCTACTTCGGAGGTTGACGCGATGCAGGACGGATTCCGGATCGAAAAGAAATATATCATCAGTCTCGATACGGCCGCGGTGCTTCGCGCGCGGATTGCGCCGCTGATGCGCATGGACGCGCAGGCAAAGAGCGGCGCGTATCAGATTCGCAGTCTGTACTTCGATACGCCGGACGCCGATGCATTCCGGGAGAAGATGGACGGCGAAGCGGACCGGTGCAAGTACCGGCTCAGGTTCTATAACGGCGACCTCGGTCTGATCCGGCTTGAGAAGAAGGAAAAAGTCGGGGACATGACCAAGAAGACGCAGACGATCGTCGGTGAATCCGTCGCACGGGCGATGCAGCAGGGCGACTATGCAGCGCTTGCCGAAGCGGATGAACCGCTGTGCCGTGCGTTCTATGCAGAGGCGAAGTCGCAGCGGCTTTTGCCCGCCGCCGTCGTGGACTACCGGCGTGTGCCGTATACCTACCGGTTCGACAACGTGCGGATCACGATGGACACGCAGGTCTATACGGGCATGCCTTGCACGTTCTTCTCATCGATGCGCCCGCCGTTCCCGGTACTGGAAAACGGTGCGGTGATCCTTGAGATCAAAACCGACGACCGCATCCCGGCGCAGCTCGGCCGCGTGCTCGAAACGGTGCCGCGGCAGCAGCAGTCTTTTTCCAAATACGCACTTAGTTATGCCCGTCTGCACGGCATCGAATAATTACAAATCAAGAGGTATCCTATGGAACGAATCACAGATTTCTTTGCATCAGAGCTTTCCGCGGTCAGTGTCGGCCACCTGCTGCTTTGCGTCGGTCTCAGCTTCGTGCTGAGTCTCTACATCATCTTTGTTTACCGGCTCGTGTATTCGGGTGTGATGTTCTCCAAACGGTTCTCGCTCTCACTGATGCTGCTGAGCCTCGTCACGTCCGCCGTGATCCTCGCGATCTCCTCGAACGTCGTGCTGTCGCTCGGCATGGTCGGCGCGCTGTCGATCGTCCGTTTCCGCACCGCGGTCAAGGACGTCATGGACACCGTGTTCATGTTCTGGGCGATCGTGAACGGCATCATCTGCGGTGCGGGTTTTGTGCTCGTCTCCATACTGGCAACGCTCGGCATCGGCATCCTGATTCTTGCCGTGTATTATTTCGGACGCGTCGCGCAGCAGGACCTGTATCTCGTCGTCGTACGCACCGAGGATTCGATTGCGCTTAACGAGGTTTCGCCGCTTCTGTCGAAGGGCAAGCTGAAATCCTGCTCCAGCGCCGAGGGCGTGCAGGAGACAGTGTCCGAGATGAAACTTTCGAACGAGCAGGTGGACTGCCTGCGTTCGCTGACCCGCAAAGAAGGCGTGATCAGTGTGGACATCGTTGCGTACAACACCAAGACCGGACTGTGATCCCGGACACAGGGAACACAGAGGGATGGTTCTCCTGACAACTTTTCAAGGGCGGTAAATATCATTGCGGAAGTCGAGGGGCTTCCGCTTTTTGCTGCCGGGAATCGGAAGAATTTATGAAAAAAGTATGAATTGGGGATGGATTTTTCGGAA
>CAMYWS010000089.1 GCA_947302865.1 uncultured Clostridia bacterium | reverse complement strand
CGCACACGAAGACGGCCGATGCGACGGTAACAAAGACGGAAGACAGCAACTACACGACTTATACGGCAACGGTCACCGCTGGTGTCAGTCCGGATGGTCAGGAACACACGGAAGAGAAAAAGATCCCGTTAGAGCCTGCATTTATGACACAGGCACTGGTCCTGGAAGGCCAGATCGGCGTGTACTTCTTCGTGCGGCTGCCGCAGGTTGACGGTTACGAATACGAAGGCATTGACTTCACAATCGACAACACGGACGGCGCAGACGCATCCGTCCCGTTCAGCCCCGATATGCCGACGAACAGCAAGGGCTATTACCGCTTCACCTATTATGTGCGTTCGATCGAGATGGCGGATACCATCACAGCAACGCTCAAGTACAAGCAGAACGGCGAAGACAAGGCCCTCGAAAAGCTCTACTCCGTGAAAGAGTACTTCGAAACGTACGACGACAACATGGATCTGTTCACCGAAGCATTCCGGACCATGACGGAGGCAACGGCGGACTACGGTCACTATGTGCAGGCGTTCCTGGAAACGCAGCGGACGTGGACGATCGGAACCGACTACGCAGAGATGGATAAGCACTATACCGATTACACCGAAGCGGACATCACCGCGACGCAGACCGCACTTGCGGACTATGTGACCGTTAAGGAGTTGGGATCGAACATCTCGAAGATCAACTACACGCTCGTACTGGACAGCGATACGGAGCTGCGCGTCTACTTCAAGCCCGTAAAGGGTTACACCGGAACGTTCACGTTCACGGTGAACGGCAAGACGATCACGGAAGACGACGATAAGATCAGCGTGTCGCTGCAGTCCGACGGACGCTACCTGGTGTCGATCAAGAACATTGCGGCGCACAAGCTGACCAACGTTTACACGATCAAGGCACTGAGCGATGGCGACGAGGCGAGCATGACCGTGTCCGCGATGTCGTACTTGCAGGCGATGATGACGGCGTATGCAGGCAATGAAAAGGCGATCAATGCCGCAGTCGCGATCTACCGTTATGCAATGGCGGCGAAAGCGATACGATCCGGCAACTGATCAAAGAAGAACACATAAACGATTGCGGTGCGGTCCCGTTTGGGACCGCACCGCTTTGTATTACGTCTTCAGACAGTTGAGCAAAGCGAAACAGGCAACCACCCGCTAATGCGGGCGTGAGACAAAAGGTTCGCACAGAAATGGCTGCTTGCACATCCGGAGTCGCAGGAGGCGGGAAAGGGCGCCTATATCGGTCTGACCGGCGAAAACATCGACATCGCCGCCCTGATCTGAATCCGCCTGCGTGTCGATATACTCATACAGCGCGATTTATTACAAAAGAGGTTATCATCACACGGATGAAAACCTCTTGTTTTTGTTGGGGAGAGAACTGCGGCTAAATCTGTGATTTCCTTGCAAAACAACGAAGCATGATGACGACAGGCATGTCTGCCGACGGTTTTTTCCGTTTTGATCACTGTTCTTTTTTGTACGTCAGTGACAGTCGGAACAGTTTTGCGCCGTTCTGTTCGCCGGACAGAAGAAAGGCGTCCGGCGAGACGTCGCACTTCAATGCGACCGTTTCACCCTCCCGGGCTTCCTTTGCATATTCTGTCTGTATGCCGATGATCGCGCGGCTTCGAAGCGACGCCGGCATCAGATCTTCGGCAAGATCAAAATAGTGCGTATTGTTCATGTGCCCGTTGAGATCCACGTAACTGTACGGCACGGTAAATGTGCCTGTTTCAAGGCTTTGCGCCGCCTTCGGCGCGCAGGGAAGAGGGATCTCCTTGCCGGTATGCACGCCTCGGATCTTGACTCCGTACAGCTCCGGGAATACGACGCGGCGCGTCTTTTCATCCATCAGCGCCCAGAGCGCGCTCGCTTCGACGAGCGCGTTGCCGTTCTTGTCCTCGATACGATAGTAGCGGGGGAACAGCAGATGCATCGTCCTCCCGGGCCAGGATTTGAGACAGATCTGTTCGTCGTATGCGGGAAGACGCGTGATTCTCGCCTGCTGCAGCGTCACGATCCAAAGAAGTCCGCGATCCAGTGTCTTTTCACGTCCCATGCCGAGCGCAGTGGTGTGCGCGATCGACGCTTCCTGCAGCATGGTAAAAAGACGCGACAGCCGAAGCCTCCGATTCGCGTCCGTATCCGAGCTTAATATGGTATATTCGGTCCGATAAATGCTCATGCCTTCGGCAGCCGCTTTTCGATCGCGTCGACGACGTCCTTCACGGTGGACAGTTTCTGCCATTGACGGTTCGGAATATGTACGTTGAACGCTGCCTCAAGACGGCAGATGATCAGCGTAAAGCCCATGGAATCGATGCCGGTATCGGTGTTGATCACGGTATTCTCGTTGAACTCCCTGCCTTCAAGTTCGGGCAGCGATTCCACGATGATCTCTCTCGTTTTGTTCAGGATCTCTTCTCTGCGGGTCATAATCCCTCTCTTTCCCGTTGGATCGCCCAACGCATGATTTTTCCGCTCGCCGTTCGCGGGAACGGTTTTTCGTAAAACTCAATCTTTCGGACCTGCTGGTTTCTTGCGCGATCTGCAAGCACGGGACGGATCTTCTCCCAGATCGGCGCCGTGTCGCGCATCTCGCCCTCGAGTACCATGATCGGCTGATCGTCGATCAGCAGCACGCATACCGGTTCGCCGCCGAGCGTATCGGAGAGCGCCTGTTCGTATTCCGGCAGGAACAGCTTGGTCCCGTCGGACAGAACGAGGATCTCCTTCTTGCGGCCGGTCAGATGCAGCTTGCCGTCCGCATCGAGAAATCCGAGATCGCCGGTATGCAGCACGCCGTTGCGAAGCACCGCATCCGTGTCCTCCGGACGCCGCCAGTATCCCTGCATCACGCAGGTCGGGGCGGCGATCAGTACTTCGCCGTCGTCTGCGATCGTCACCGTATCATCCGGACAGACCGTCATGGCGTACGGATCGCCTTCGCCCAAAGAAAGCGCAACGCCGGAGCTTGTCTCCGTCAATCCGTAGCCGAAGCACACACGCGCATCGGTGGTTCCTGCGGCGCGCAGGATCGGTTCGGGACAGCCGCTGCCGCCGAGCAGGATCAAGTTCAGCTCCGGGTTCAAGGCGCGATATTTCAGAAGAAAGCCCAAAAGAGCAGGAACAGCGGAAAGCGCTGTCGGACGGAAATAAACGCAGTCTTCGCCGTAATGCCGCGCCCCGCGGGAGAGCGCAACGCACGCGCCGCAGGAAAGCCCCCATAAAAGTCCGCAGACAAAGCCGAAAACATGATCGAGCGGAAGCATGCAAAGAAGCGTGTCGGACGGAGTCAGCGGCAGCAGCGCGCCGCCGTTATATGCGCTGTTCATCAAAGAAGCGTCGGTGAGCACAACCGCCTTCGCGCGGCTCGTTGTGCCGGAGGTAAAAAACAGCACCTTGCCCGCACCGCCTTCGGCCTGCTCCGAAAGGTACGGCTTGTTCTCTTCCGTAAGATCGGCGTCGCCCCACAGCGTGTCGAGCCCTGCTTCCGAGATCTGCTCGTGCAAAACCGCATCGGAGGAATTTTCGTTCATCAGAACGGTACGCCGCCCTGCAAGAACCGAGGCGAAAATTTCGACAACGCAGTCGAAACTGCCGTCGCACAGGATGCCGAGGGAGTGCTTTTGCTCGGATCTCAATATGTCCGCGCGAATCCGAACGAGTCGGTCCAGCTCCGAAAAGGTACAGACCTTTTTTACGCCGTTTCGGTCATACAGCAGAGCAGATGCTTCGGGCGAGCGTTCGGCCCAATGCGCAAGAAACGCGGAAAAACCCGAAAACCGCATAGACTTCACCTCCGGACTCTATTTTACCATGTTCTTGAAAAGAAGGAAAGGTTTTTTCGATAATTTTGCTGAAAACGCAAAAAAGTTCGTGCATTTCCGGCAGAAGCGCGTTATAATAGAAATGCTGTGAAAAACACAAATTATCGGGAGGAATTGTATGGACAAGAACATTCGTATCTGCATTGTCGGCGGCGGTCCCGCGGGTCTTTCCGCCGGTATGTACCTGGAAAAGAAGGGGTATGAAAACTACACCATTCTTGAACGTCTTGACCGCGTAGGCGGCAAGTGCTGGTCGCCGACCTATAACGGACGGCGTTATGAGATGGGCGCGATCATGGGTGTGCCGAGCTACTATGCCGTGCACGACGTTGAGGAATTCTGCGGCATCACGCATGACGGTCCGAAACTCAACCGCAACTACAAGAACAAAGAGGGCAAGGTCATCGAGCCGTTCGAGCCGAAGAAGAACCTTCTGAAGATCCCGCGTCTTCTCAAGATGAAGAAACAGGTCAAGAAGCTCGGCGAGATCCTCGAAACCAAGTACAAGGGATATGACGTCAACGGTCACCGCGGCGTTTCCGAAGGCCGCTACGACGGCTTCTCCCAGGCGAATGCAAAGCGCGAGCCGGTGAAAGGCGAGAACCCGAATCTCAAAGATCTCTGCCTCCCGTTCAACGAGTTCTGCAAGCTGAACGGCGTCGAGCTCACGCAGGATATCTGGATCGGGCCGTACACCTCATTCGGCTACGGCTATTTCGATGAGATCCCGGCGGCGTATGTTCTGAAGTATCTGGACTTCCAGACCACGATGAATTTCGTCAAAGTCAATCTCTGGACATGGAAGAACGGCACACAGTACATCTGGGAACAGCTCAACGATCATCTCAAACATCCGGCACGGCTGAACAGCAAGATCGAAAAGGTCGAGCGCAAGGACGGCAAGGTATTTGTCACCGTCAACGGCAAGGTTGAGGAGTATGACAAGATCATCGTCACCGCGCCGCTGTACATTCCGAACAAGCGTGCAGACGGTCAGGTCGGTATGGTCGAATACTTCGACGCACGCGAGGACGAAAAAGAGCTGTTCAGTAAGATCGACTATGAGCGCTATGACGTGCTCGCAGTCGAGACGAAGCCCGAGGACCATCCGGAAATCTCCTACTACGTGTTCGAAAACATGCAGAAAGAGCGTCTCGGTCATCTGATGGTCTACTATCGCCGCTGGAAGGATACGAAGGATCAGGTCATCACCACCTATGCGCTGAGAAAGCACAAGGATACCAAAGAGATCCCGTACGACGAATGCAAGAAGATGGTTCTCGAAGATCTGAAGATCATGAAGAACCCGGCAAGCAACGTCGTCAACGAATGGAGCGTTTACTACTTCCCGCATGTCTTCTCGAAGGACTATGCTGCGGGCTGGTATGAAAAGGTCGAGGCGATGCAGGACAAGTACGATACGTTCTATGCCGGCGAGATCATGAGCTTCGGCGACATGGACGAGACCGCGGAATACTCCCGCGAGCTGGTTGAACGGTTCTTTTAATCCGTGAATAAGGAGGGAGCGCAAGCCGCTCCCTCATCTTTGCATAAGGAGAAATACATGAAATTCTATAAAGATCACTATGACGTCATCGTCATCGGCGGGGCTTTGGCAGGACTGTCGTCCGCGTTGATGCTCGCGGAGAAGGGCAAGGACGTGCTGGTGCTTGAGCGCCACAACCTGCCCGGCGGCATCGCGA
>CAMYWS010000088.1 GCA_947302865.1 uncultured Clostridia bacterium | reverse complement strand
TGCCCGCACGTTTCGATGGACGGCGTGTTCACGCACTTTGCGAAGTCCGAGGCCGACCCGGAATTCACGCATCTGCAGGCGCAGCGGTTCGACGCGTTCGTCGCACGGATCCGCGCGCGCGGCTATCACCCGATCGTGCATGCGGCAAACTCCGCCGCGACGCTCGATTATCCCGAGCTGCAGTACGACATGGTCCGCTTCGGCATCGCGCTCTACGGCTACCATCCCGACGCGAAGCGCAGCCCCGGCAGCGGGCTCACGCCCGTCATGTCGCTGATCACTTACATCAGCAACCTCAAAATGATCCCCGCGGGCGAAGGCGTCAGCTACGGACTCCGGTTCGTCGCGTCCCGTCCCACGAAGGTCGCGACGCTGCCCATCGGCTACGGCGACGGCTACAAGCGCTGTCTCACCGGCAAGACGGACGTGCTGATCGGCGGCATGCGCTGTCCCCAGATCGGCACGATCTGCATGGACCAGATGATGGTCGACGTGTCCGAGGTCCCGGGCGTCGCGATCGGCGACGAAGCGGTCCTCATCGGCCGTCAGGGCAACGAGGTCATCACCGCGGACGAGCTTGCGGATAAGGCGAATACGATCTCCTACGAGATCCTCCTCTCCTTCAACGACCGCGTCCCGCGCGTCTACGAAAAGTAAAACACTGCGCCGTCTTCGGACGGCGTTTTTTCTTGACGGAATACGGCAGTTGACGGTATAATGACAGATATGAAAACCCGCTTTCAAAACCTGAAATGCAAGCTGAAGCAGCCGAAAACGTGGATCGCCGCCGCGATCGTCGCGGTCGTTCTGCTCGCGGGCGTGCTGTTTGCGCTGTGGCTTCGCCGTCCGATCGCAAAGTACAACGCCGACCGGGACGATGCAAAGCAGGTGTATTTTTCGCACCTCGCACTTGCCGCGGACAGCAACCGCATCCTCTTCGAGACCGGAAAGCTGCCGGAGGACTACGCGGACTCTTCGGACGTCCTGCATACGACATCCTACGCCTACGCAACGGTTCTCGAAGTGCTTTCGGACGATTCGCATGAGGACGAAACGACCGAGAACGTGCACGTCGGCTCGCAGACGCTTTTGATCGAGATCACGACCGGCGAATACAAGGGGCGGCAGCTTGAGATCACAAACTACATGAGCAAGCTCTTCGACAAGCACGCCGAAAAGGGCACGTCGCTGCTTGTGTATCTGCTTGCGACGCGCAAAACCGCGGCGGATACGGAACCCGCCCTCTCCGTTTCGGTCATGAACTACAACCGCCAATGGCTGCTGTTCGGGCTTGTCGCAGTCTTTCTGCTCGTGACGGTCCTCGTCGGCGGAAAGGTCGGATTCCGATCCATCCTCGGCCTCGGGCTGACGCTTGCCGCCGTGGTATTTCTGCTCGTTCCCGCGCTGCTGAAGGGATTCTACGCGATCCCGCTGACGCTGATCCTCTGCGTGCTGATGACAATCGTCTGCTTTCTTCTGCTCGACGGGCTGAGTCGCAAGACGCTCTCCGCGATCCTCGGCACGGTCGCGGGCTTTTCCGTCGCCTGTCTCTTTGCCATGCTCACAAGCAGGCTCGCGCATCTCGACGGGCTCGAATACAACGTCGCCGAGACCGATACGCTGATCCAGGCGAAGTATCAGGGCACGTTGATCAATATCCGCGGGCTGTTCGTTTCCGGCATCATCATTTCCGCGCTCGGCGCGGTCATGGACGTCGCGATGAGCATTTCATCCTCGATCAACGAGCTCAAGGCCGTCAATCCCGCCATGCGCTTTTCCGCATTGTTCAAAAGCGGCATGCGCATCGGACGCGACGCGGTCGGCACGATGACGAACACGCTGATCCTCGCGTTCACCGGCGGCGCGCTCGTCAATCTGCTCCTCATAAAATATTACAACTGGGACGTGAAAGCGATCCTGTCCGGCGACTATATCACGCACGAGGTCATCACCGGCGTTTCCGGCAGCATCGGTCTGATCCTTGCCGTGCCGCTGACCGCGCTGATCGCCGCCGCGCTATGCGGACGCATGCAGGCGTCTTCTGAGCCCGTTCACCCGGTCGCGCACAAACCCGCCGGCAAGAAGCGCAAGAAGTCCCGCTGACTGCGCGCAGAGCGCGTCGAAGCTTCCGAGCTCCAGCACCGCGCTTTTGAACAGCATAAAATCCCCGATCATCTGAAAGAACAGCATCACAAAGGGCGCCGCGGCGATCGCGAGCGCCTTTGCGTTTGCGTCGCGGCATACGATCACGCAGAGCACAAGAGTCGGCGCGGCGATCAGAAACCCCTGTTCGAAGAACAGCGGCAGCGCGTCACAGAGCTTCCACCCGAGAAATCCGCCGAACAGCGCCGCAAAAAGCGCGCCGAACGGATGATCCGTGGGGCAGAGCAACGCGGTCAGCAGCGCAAACGCGCACGGCGCGAAGCACAGCCGCACAGACGGCGTTCTGAACGTCGGAATAAAAGTCAGCCCGAACACGACCGGTATACAGCACAACAGCGCAATCTTTTCGCGTCGGAACAGCAGCAGGTCGAACCATCCGCCGCCCGTGTGAAGCAGCAGCGCCGAAAACAGGATCCTTGCGGTCCACATAAAAACACATCCCGTCCTTTTTCGGATAGGATGTGTTTTCCAACTTGTTTCATGCGTTATTTTAACCGTTTTCCCTCGCCGTAGACCGCAACGATGTCCTTCGGCTCGGCAATGTAAACCGCGCGGTCGAACCGTTCGCGCAGCGTCAGCCGCGCCGTATCCGGGTATTCGCGGTCATCGATGACCACGGCGTGAAGCTTGTCGCCCTTCTGAAAGCCCGGCTTTGCGCCGAAATACAGCGCGCCTGCGGTGGTGCCGAGATAGTACCCCTCCGCGACGGAAAGGAACGGCGTCTGCCAGCCGCTTTCGATGCGCTTATACTTGGATGCGCGGATCGACATCTGGATCACGTTCAGCATGGAAAGATGCGCGCCGCCCGCGATATCGCTGCCCAAGACCACTTTCAGCCCTTCGTCGAGCATCGTGCGGATCGGCGCGACGCCGCTCGAAAGATTCGTATTCGAGTCCGCGCAGTGCACGACGGTCACGCCGTGTTCCCTGATCGCGGCGCGCTCGCGTTCATCGCTGTGCACGCAGTGCGCCATCAGCGTATCCTGCTTCCAGAGACCGTATTTTGCGTACGTCTCCCAATACTGCGCGCAGTCGGGATGCAGCGAACGAACCCACGCGATCTCGCTCGTGTTCTCGGAAAGATGCGACTGCACCGGCAGGTTCCGTTCGTTGGCGACCTTGCCGAGCCATTCCATCAGCCCGTCCGAGCAGGACGGCGTAAAACGCGGCGTGATGATCGGCTTCACCTGCGTGAACCGGCCGCACGCGTCAAGCCAGCGCAGCGTTTCGCGCTTGCTCTCCTCCGCCGTCTCACAGTAATAATCCGGGCTGTTGCGGTCCATGTTGACCTTGCCGACGCAGCCGGAAATGCCCGCGCGTTCGAGTTCCTCCATCAACACCAGCGTCGCGTCGGCGTGGATCGAGGAGAACATGCACACCCGCGTCGTGCCGTAGCCGATGAGCCGTTCCGCAAACCGGCGGTAGTGCATCCGCGCGTAGTCCGTATCGGCAAACCGCGCCTCTGTGCGGAACGTGTAGGTATTAAGCCAGTCCAGAAGCGGCAGATCCATGCCCATGCCGAGCATCGGGTACTGCGGCGCGTGCAGGTGCATATCGCAGAACGACTGCATGATGAGCGCGTCGCCGTAGTCCGCAAGCTGTCCCTTTTTGAAGCGTTCGGGCAGCGTTTCGAACACGCCTTCGATCACGCCGTCGGCATTCAGAACGATGTATCCGTCCTTGACCGCTTCAAGCTTTCCGAGCGCAGGCACGGTCAGAATGTTGCCGTGCAGCACGTTGTAGCGATCCCCGCTTGCCGCGCGCGTGTCGATGTCATAGAGCTCCGCAAGCGGGACCTCGACGGTCGTGAGCCGTTCCGGATGCCGTGCGATCACCTGGCTGCCGCCGATGTCGCCTGTGATCGAAAGCAGCTCCGGAATGAGATCCTTCGGGAACAGCACCGGATTGCCGCGTCTGTCGTTTGCGATCGGTGCGACGATGTGTGTCGGGTCCTTTGTAAACGCATCCAGAAGTTTCAGAACGGTCGCATCGGTCACGCGGGGCTGATCCCCTACCGCGTACAAAATCCCGTCCGGATCGCTTTTAGAAGCGTCCTCCGTGCCGATCACGACGCTCGACGCGATCCCTCGCTCGGGATCGGGGTTTTCCGCCACACGGTATTCCATGCGCTCCGCGATCATGCGGCGCTCCTCCGCGCCCGCGCGCAACACGACGGTACGCGAAACGAACCGATCGGACAGCCGTTCATAGAGTTCCAGCGCATGCAGAAGCATCGGCTTTCCGTCAATCGGATATGCCAGCTTGTCGCTGCCGAAGCGCTTGCTGCTGCCGGCAGCCGTCAATACCAGTGCGATTTTCATTGTCTGTACCTTTCCGAGGGATTGCGGAACACGTATTGTCCGCAGTACGGTCTGACGAGTTCCCCGTTTTCCACGACAAGCTCGCCGTTCAGGATCACGTCGCGCGTGCGTCCCAAAGTGTTCACACCCTCATACGGCGAATTGTCGCAGGCGTGCAGGTTCGTCTTCCACGAGATCGTATGCGCGTCATTCGGATCGAAGATAACGATGTCCGCGTCGCTGCCGACTCTGAGAACGCCTTTTTTCGGAAACATGCCGAACAGTCTCGCCGCGCGTTCGGAGAGAAGCAGCGCCATCTGTTCCGGCGTGATCGCGCCGGTCTTCACTGCAAAGGTGTAGACGAGCTCCGCGCGGTTCTGGACCCCCGCGCCGCCGTTCGGGATCTTAGAAAAATCGTCCTTTCCCAACGCCTTCTGCGCCATCGTGAACGAGCAGTGATCCGTGCCGATAAAGTCGATATCCTTCCTCTTCATGCCGTCAAGGATCGCCGCGCGGTCGCGCGCTTCGCGCAAGGGCGGCGACATCACGTACTTTGCGCCGTCCGGTTCGGCGTACTGTTTTACGTCGAGAGAGATATACTGCGGGCACGTTTCGGCATAGACCTCGACGCCGCGCCTTCTGGCGCGACGGACCTCCTCCAGTCCGTCCGCGGTGGAAAGATGCACCACCCATGCGGGATAGCCGGACAGCTCCGCAATGCGCATCAGCCGCGCCACGCCTTCGGCTTCGACCGCCTGCGGACGGGTTACCGGATGCGCGGTCGGATCCATGTGCCCCTTCGCCTTCTCCTCCGCGATGCGCGCCTGCAGCACGTCGTAGTTTTCGCAATGCACACCGATCACGCCGCCGCGTTCGCCGATGAACTTCTGCGCGTCATAGATCTGTCCGTCGCTGACCTTCATGGCGTCGTAGACCATGTACATCTTGAACGAGGAAATGCCGGCGCGGAACATGTCGTCGACCTCGGCCTTGCGCGCGTCGTTCCACTCCGAAACCGCCATATGAAAGCCGTAGTTGCAGGAGCTCTTCTGCGCTTTTTTATGCCAGAGATCGAGCGCGTCGTGCATCGTCATGCCGTGGTCCTGCGTGGCGAAAT
>CAMYWS010000087.1 GCA_947302865.1 uncultured Clostridia bacterium | reverse complement strand
AAGGCGCAGGGCGCGATCGGTCTCTTTGAGAGCAAGTACGGCGAAAAGGTCAAGGTCTATACGATGGGCGGTTTCTCCAAGGAGATCTGCGGCGGTCCGCACGCGAAGCGCACAGGCGATCTCGGCCGCTTCGAGATCAAAAAAGAGGAAGCGTCCTCCAGCGGCGTGCGCCGCATCAAGGCCGTTCTGATCCATGACTGATTGGCTCAGGTACGAATGGGAATATAACGAGCGGGAAGCGGTATTTCAGGTAGACATGCAATACTGGGAACTGCTTCCCACTTTGGCATACGCGCAGCTCGTATTTGTCAGCGTCGCGCCGCATGAACCGGACGCGGAAGCGTTTTCGCACGCCGAAGAACGCCGCGCAAACGCGTTGCAGCACACCCTTGCCCTGGAGCTTGAGGACGCGGCGATCTTTGTCGGCGGCATCGGCATGAAGAACCTGATCCAGTATTATTTCTATACCGCCGATGAAAAGCTGATCCACCGTGTTTCCGCGATCTGCCGTGCCGAAACAAAGCTTCGCGTTTCCTGCGGGCACGTGGCGGAGCCGCACTACGCGACTTATTACTGCCTGCTGTTTCCCGACGACGCGAAACTCCAGTCGGTCGAGAACGCAGCGTACATCAAGTCCGTACAGCACCGGGACGGCGATCTGAGTCTTGTCCGGCGCGTCCGTCTCACCATGGCGTTCGCGTCCGAGGAAGCGTGCGACGCGTTCATGGACGAGATCCCGCATCTCGGGTTTACCATGGGCGGGCGCGAGAGCGTCGGCAATACCACGCACCCGTATCGTGTCGTGCTGAACGGATTCTCCACGCTCATGCTGCCCGATCTGAACCGGTTCACCGCCCGCGCGATCCGCGGCGCGCTTCCCTACGGCGGCGTGCTGGATCATATTACGGCTGATTTTATAAACAGGCATTAACTCTCCGACAGCAAAACAGCAGGCCGTACGGCCTGCTGTTTTTTCTTTTGCGCCTATTGGAACGGGTCGGCGTAGTATGCGAGCACGCACTTTTCCTCGTCCTCCATCAAAACGCCGATGCGTACGCCGTCGCACTCCATCCGCCGCGATTCCATCACGATCGGCTTTCCGTCGACCTCGCAGACGTACAGGGAAACGTGGCTTCCGCGGTTCGTCACGGGATTGACATAGATCAGAACACAGCCGGGCTTCCAGTCCCGCCAGCACGACGGGTCCGTGCTGTGAAGCCGTTCCGGATGGTTCCGCCGGAACCACAGCAGCGTTCCGTGGCTGTTCGTATGCGGATAGACGCTCTCGGGGACGCCTGCATTGTCAAACGCCGTGCGGAGATACGCGCTGCAGTCGAGCTGTCCCTGCCCCGTTCCGTACGGCACGCCGAGATACCTTGCTGCGGTGTACACGACGGTCTTTCGCATTCCGGACGGCATCATGTGCATAATTCGCGCCGTCCACTCCGTCGCGTCGTCGTTCAGCGTGGACTGCACCTTCAGGAGGCGAAGCGTCGTCTGATCGGTCGAAATCTGTTTCAGCGGCGCGAGATCCGTCACGCAACGCAAAATCGCCGCCGCGTCGTCCGCGTCGATCTCGGCGTTTGCGTTGATATCCGCGCAGAGCATGTTTTCGAGCCCAATATGATCTTCAAGCCCGACGACATAGCGGAGAACGAACGCCGCATCCGCAGCGCTCACCTGCCCGTCGCCGTTTGCGTCGCCGCCGAGCCGGTCTTTTTCGTCCGCCGAAGCCGTCAGACATGCGAAAAGCAGCATGCCGAACGTCAGCAGCAGTATAACCGGTCTTTTTCTCATACGGTTCGTGCCCCTCTTTCTGTCAGGCAAGCGGATCGACGTAATACCGGAGATCCCAGCTTGCCCCCGATCCCATCAGATACCCGATGCGCACGCCGTCGCAGCCGGATCTTCTGGATTCCATCACAACGGGTTCGCCGCAGATCTCGCCCGCGTACAGTGCAAGATGGCTGCCCTTCCCCGTGGCGTCGTTGATATAGATCAGTACGCTTCCCGGCGACCAGTCCCGCCAGGAATCCTCGTCCGTTTCATGAAGCATTTCGGGATGATTGCTGCGAAACCAGTTCAGCGTGCCGTCGCTGCTTTTCCGCGGATATCTGCTTGATGAAATACCCGCGTTTTTGTAAGCCGCCGAGACGAACGCGCTGCAGTCCAGCTGTCCGTCACCGGTCCCGTACGGCGTTCCGAGCAGCTTTGCGCCTTCATACAGGACCTTTTTGACGTCACCCGCGCGCATGCCCCAAAGAAACCGCGCCGTCCACTCCGTCATATCGTCGCTGTACAGAAGCGACTGCCGGTTCAAAAGCGCAAGCGTCTCCGCGTCCGTTCCCGCGGGCGAAAGCGGCGCAAGGTCCGCGATGTCCCTGAGGATCGCCGAAGCGTCGCTCGCGTCCATGCGTCCGTTGCCGTTGATATCCGCGCGCAGCATGCCGCCGAGGCTGATGCGGTCGTCCAGCCCCGCAACGTAACGAAGAACAAGCGCAGCGTCCGAGGCGGTCACCTTTCCGTCACCGTTCGCGTCCCCGTCAAGCCGGCTTTCCGCAGCTGCATACGCAAAGCCGCCGAATGCCAAGCAAGCGCACAGAAAAAGTATAAGCGCCTGTTTTCTCATTCCGTTCTCCGTTCCGCCGTCGTGCGTTCAATGCCGCCGTTTACAGATTTGCCGCGATTTTCGCCGCAAGGCGCACATTGTTGTACACAAGCTGAATGTTCGCGGCTAAGCTCGATCCGCCTGTGATGTCCTTGATCTTCGCAAGCAGGAACGGCGTCGTTTCCTTGCCCTTGATCCCCTGTTTCTTCGCTTCTTCGATCGCTTCGTCGATCGCCTTATTGATGACGTCCGCGTCCATCGAGTATTCCTCGGGGATCGGGTTCACCACAAGCATGCCGCCCGGATACCCGAGTTCCCTTGCGGCGCGGATCGCACAGGCGACCAGTCTCGGGTCGTCCGCGCGCCACGGAACCTTGATCCCGCTTTTCCGCGTATAAAACGCGGGCAGTTCGTCCGTGCCGAAGCCGATGACCGGAACACCCTTTGTTTCAAGGTATTCCATCGTGAGGTTGAGGTCGAGAATGCTCTTTGCGCCTGCGCAGACCACGCAGACGGGCGTTTCGGAAAGCTCCTCGAGGTCCGCGGAGATGTCCATCGTCGTTTCCGCGCCGCGGTGCACGCCTCCGATCCCGCCGGTGGCAAACACGCGGACGCCGGCCTGCGCCGCTGCGATCATGGTTGCGGCGACGGTCGTTGCGCCGTCCATGCCGAGCGCGATCAGCATCGGGAGGTCTCTGCGGCTCGCCTTGGTGACCTTTTGTCCTTCTCTTCCGAGATAGTCGATCTGCTCCTCCGTAAGTCCCACGCAGATACGACCCTTGATCACCGCGCACGTCGCGGGAACGGCTCCGTTTTCACGGCAGATGCGCTCGCAGTTCAATGCGGTCTCCACATTCTGCGGATACGGCATGCCGTGCGAAATAATGGTGCTCTCCAGCGCGACGACCGGTCTTCTCTCGCGGATCGCCGCGGCGACTTCCGGTGAAATCTCAACGACATTGCTTCGTATCATGGTTCTCCTTCTCCTTGCGAAAACATGTATTTTTTCACGAATAAGCGTATTATCTGTCTTGTATTATATCACAGATGTGATAAAATAGAAACAGAAATTTCTATGAACAAGAAAGAAGGAATGTGCATGAAACGAGCTTGCGGTATTCTGATGCATGTGACCTCGCTGCCGAGCCGCTTCGGCGTCGGTACGCTCGGAAAAGAAGCGTATGCGTTCGTTGATTTTCTGGAAGCCGCGGGTCAGACCTACTGGCAGATGCTGCCCGTGAACCCGACCGGCTATGCCGATTCCCCGTATCAGAGCAGTTCTGCCTATGCCGGCAACCCGTACCTCATCGATCTTGAAACGCTCATCGAAGAAGGGCTTCTGACCGAGGCGGAATGCGACCTCGACTGGGGCGACGATCCGACCCGTGTCGATTACGGCAAGCTTTGGGAAAACCGCTTCTCCGTGCTCCGGAAGGCGTTCGCGCGCTTTGACCGCAGCGTGATGGCGGACTTTGTCCGCGAAAACGCGTGGTGGCTCGATACCTACGCCCTGTTCTGCGCCGTCAAAACGCATTTCGGCAACGCCGCGTGGTACACCTGGCCCGATCCCGCGATCCAGGACCGCACGCCGGAAGCCGTCGAACAATATACCGCGCTTCTCAAAGATGAAGTCGATTTCCAATGCTTCATGCAATACGAGTTCGACAGGCAGTGGAAGCCGCTCCGTGCGTACGCAAACGCGCACGGCGTCAAGCTCATCGGCGACATTCCGATCTACGTCCCGCATGATTCCGCGGACGTCTGGGCGGACCCGGATATCTTCCTGATGGACGAACGGCACAACCCGACGCTCGTCGCGGGCGTGCCGCCGGACTATTTCTCCGAGCTCGGTCAGCTCTGGGGCAACCCGATCTACGACTGGGCAAAGCATGAGGCTGACGATTTCAAATGGTGGCGCCGCCGCGTTTCCGCGGTCGCAACCCGCTTTGACGTGGTCCGCATCGATCACTTCCGCGGTCTTGAAAGCTACTGGGGCGTTCCGTTCGGCGCCGCAGACGCGCGTCCGGGCGCATGGTATCCCGGTCCGGGCATGAAGCTCGTTCGCGCGATCAAGGACGAGTGCCCTTCTCTCCCGGTCATCGCGGAGGACCTCGGCTATCTCACACCGGAGGTCAAAAAGCTGCTTTCCGATTCCGGCTTCCCCGGCATGCGCGTCATGCAGTTCGGTTTCGATCCCTTCGGCAATTCGAGGGAGCTCCCGCACAACTACCCCGTGCACAGCGTCGCCTATACCGGCACGCACGACAATACGCCGATCATGGGCTGGGTCGAGACCGCGCCCGCGGAATGCGTTGCGTTTGCGGTGGATTACCTGGGGCTCAACGAACGCGAGGGCATGCCGTTCGGGTTTGCGCGCGGCGTTCTGAACTCGGTCGCCGAGCTTGCGATCCTGCAGATGCAGGATTACCTCGGCCTCGGCGACGACTGCCGCATGAACAATCCGAGCACGACCGGCTGGTGGCGCTGGCGTGCCGAGAAGAAGGACTTCTCGCCGGATCTTGCCGCGCGCATCCGCTACTACGCGCGCATGTCCGCCCGCATCTGAACCGAATCAAAAAACCGGACTTCCGATCGGAAGTCCGGTTTTTCGTTACGCTTGTTTTCGCCGCAGCAGCAGCGCGGCGACCGCGGAGCCGATCGCGAAGCTCATCAGAAGATCGGCGGCAAGATTCCAGCTGAAGGAGAACGAGCCGAGATACGCGCCCATGACCGCCGTTGAGAACAGCAGCCCCGCAAGCGCGGCAAATCCGCCGGCGAGCCACGTGCCCGGTCTTCGTCCGGCCGACGCCGCGGCGCCGCCGACGATCGCCGAAAGGATCCGGATCACCGTGTTCCCGACGCCGATCGAGGATTCCGGAAGCCAGCCGAGCCAGACGAGCAGCGTCAGCAGCAGAACCGACAGAAGCAGGGCGGCGATGCTGAACGCCGCGCCGCGCGCCGAGGCGCGCCATGCGATCCCCGTC
>CAMYWS010000086.1 GCA_947302865.1 uncultured Clostridia bacterium | reverse complement strand
CCGCGATGGAGGATTTTGCGCTCGACATCATCATCGGCAAGGGTCCCGGTGCGAGAAGCATTCGTCTCGATCTGCCGCGGTTCACGCTCATCGGCGCGACGACACGGCTCGGCATGCTCTCCTCCCCGCTGCGCGATCGCTTCGGCATCAAGGAACAGCTTGAGCTGTACACGCCGGAGAGTCTGAAGGAGATCGTCACGAGATCCGCGGACATCCTGCGCATCGAGATCGATGAGGAAGGCGCGCTGGAGATCGCGTCCCGTTCGCGCGGAACGCCGCGTATCGCAAACCGGCTTTTGCGGCGCGTACGCGACTATTCGCAGGTGCGCGGCAGCGGCGTGATCGACCTGAGGACAGCGCAGAACGCGCTCGCCATGCTGAAGATCGATGAGCTCGGTCTTGACGCGGTCGACCGCAAGATGCTGACCGCCATGATCGAAGTGTTCAGAGGCGGTCCTGTCGGGCTCGACACGATCGCCGCCTACACCGGCGAAGATGCGGGTACGGTCGAGGACGTTTACGAACCGTATCTTTTGAAGCTCGGCTTTATCGCGCGCACTACACGCGGCAGGATCGTTTTGCCGGACGCGTACCGGCATTTGGACTACCCCGTTCCCGTCACGGTACAACAGGATCGTCTGGAGGTATAATATGTTCGGCAAAAAGAAACGCGTCATTGCGGAGCAGGAAGAACGGATCCGCGTACTCGAACAGCAGATCGAGTCGCTGACCGCGGACAACCGGCGGCTCAAGGACCGCGTGATCGACGTGGAACGCCGCGAGCGCGGCATCGGACGCACGCTCAGCGAAGCGGCGGCGACCGCGGACAAAATGATCACCGAAGCGAATCAGAAATCGGCCGAAATGCTGAATGAGACGCAGGGCGAGTGCGATTCCCTGCGGGAAAAAGCGGAGAGCATCGTCGAGGACGCATACCGTTCCGCGCGGGAGATCGTTCGCGAGGCCGAGGAGGAAAACGCGAAGAAACGCGCGGAAATGCAGCAGCAGATCGAGCAGTACGCCGCGCTGTTGAAACATTATGACGCCATGGTGCAGGATCAGCTGCAGGCCGCCGAGGACGGTGCAAAGAAGTTTGCGGAGCTTGCACGCTCGCTGCACGAATCCGTTCCTCAGCTATTGGGCGCCGACGGCTCCCCCATGCTCGGGTTCGGCACAGCGGACGCCGTGTCCGACACGTCTGCGGACGTGCCGGATATGCCGGACTACGAAGCGCATCCCTTAAACTTCACGCCGAGCCATGAAGCAAGCGGCGAAGATACGCTATGGACGGTCGACAAGATCGCGGGCAGCGGAAACGGCGATACGGATTCCGACGTCGACGCGATCATCGACGAGATCCTTGCCGCGACGGAGGACGACGCATGAAGCTGACGCTTTTGGGTGTTTACGGTCCGTTTCCGGCGCCCGGAGGGGGCTGCTCGTCCTACCTCGTCGAGGACGGCGAAACGAAGATTTTGCTCGACTGCGGCAGCGGCGCCGTTTCAAAGTACCGCGCCGTATATCCCGGTCCGCTTATGCTCGACGCGATCGTTCTTTCGCATCTGCACGCCGATCACGCGGGCGAGATCGACCTTGTGCGATACATCCTTGAATTCGGGCTCGGACGCAAGCCGCTTTCCGTCTACGCGCCGGAAACCGAAAAGCTTATGTATCCGGTGTTCGATCCGGTCCGCATTTCGGAAAGTACGGAAGCAAGGATCGGCTCGCTGTCCCTGCGGTTTACCGAAGTCCGGCACGCGGTCAGAACGTTCGGCGTACGGATCACGGACCAAAACGGCCATTCGCTGTTCTACACCGGAGATACCGGTCTGTTCGACGGACTTGCCGAAGCCGCAAAGGACGCGGACCTGCTGCTTGCCGACGCGTGTCTTGCGGACGAATCGAACCCGAAGTTCCTCAAAAACCACATGACGCTCGGTCAGGTCGCAAAGCTCCGGAAGGACGCAAACTGCAGGCGCGCGATCCTCACCCACCGGTTCGGCGACGCGCCGGGACTGCTGCCGCTTTCCGACCCGATGTGCGAACACGCGGTCGAAGGCGCGGTCTATGAGATCTGAAATGATGCGGGAATCCGCTTCATGATACAGCATATTTAAGAAAGGAATATAAAACTATGGCAAAAATGACGATCGAAGATGTCAACGTAGAAGGCAAGAGAGTTCTCGTACGCGTGGACTTCAACGTGCCGCTTGCGGAGGACGGAACCGTTTCCGACGACAAGCGTATCGTAGCTGCGCTGCCCACGATCAAGTATCTTCTGGAACACAAGGCAAAGGTCATCCTCTGCTCGCACCTCGGCAGACCGAAGGGAGAAGTCAACCCGAAATATTCTCTGGAGCCGGTCGGTCAGCGTCTTGCGGAGCTGCTGCCGGATACCCGTGTCTGGTTTGCGACCGACACGATCGGCGAAAGCGCAAAGGCGGCGATCGCGGACATGAAGGAGGGCGAGATCGTCCTGCTCGAGAACACTCGCTTCCATAAGGAAGAAGAAAAGAACGATCCGGAATTCGCGAAAGCCCTTGCGTCTTTGGCAGACCTGTTCGTTTCCGACGCGTTCGGCACCGTGCACCGCGCGCATGCGTCCACGGCGGGCGTTGCGGATTACATTCCGGCAGTCGCGGGCTACCTCATCGGCAAAGAGCTCGGCGTCATGGGCGAAGCGCTCGAGAACCCGGTCCGCCCGTTCGTGGCGATCCTCGGCGGCGCAAAGGTCGCGGACAAGATCGGCGTCATCAAGAACCTGCTTGCAAAGTGCGATTCGCTCATTATCGGCGGCGGCATGGCGTACACGTTCTTCAAGGCGATGGGCTATGAGATCGGCACCTCGCTGCTTGACGAAAACAGCATCGACCTCGCAAAGGAACTGATGGCGGAAGCGAAGGAGCGCGGCGTAAACCTCCTGCTCCCGATCGACACGGTCGTTGCGAAGGAATTCGCGGCGGACGCGGAGCATAAGACGGTTCCGTCCAATGAGATCCCCGAGGGCTGGATGGGTCTTGACATCGGCGAAAAGACCTGCGAGCTGTACCGCAAGACGATCCTTGAAGCAAAAACGGTCATCTGGAACGGTCCGATGGGCGTGTTTGAGTTCCCGGCGTTTGCCGAGGGCACCAAGAAGGTCGCGGAGGCCTGCGCGGACTGCGAAGGCACGACGATCATCGGCGGCGGCGATTCCGCTTCCGCGGTCAAGAAGCTCGGCTTTGCATCGAAGATGACACATATTTCCACCGGCGGCGGCGCGTCGCTCGAATTCCTCGAGGGCAAGATCCTTCCCGGTGTGGCGGTTCTGAACGATAAACCCGAATGCCGTCGTCCGATCATCGCGGGCAACTGGAAGATGAACAAGACGCCCGACGAAGCGGTTGAGCTCGTCGAAGCGCTGATCCCGCTCGTGAAGGATGCAAAATGCGACGTCGTCGTCTGCCCGCCGTACGTGGACCTCTGCTGCGTGGGCAAGGCGATCAAGGGCACGAACATCAAACTCGGCGCGCAGAACATCCACTGGGCGGAAAAGGGCGCGTTCACCGGCGAGATCTCCGCGGACATGCTGAAAGCACGCGGCGTGGAATTCGCGATCGTCGGTCACTCCGAACGCCGTCAGTATTTCGGCGAGACGGACGAAACCGTCAACAAGCGCGCGCTTGCGGCATTGAACGCGGGCATCACCCCCATCATCTGCGTCGGCGAATCGCTCGAACAGCGTGAAGCGGGCGTGACCGACAAACTCGTTTCCGGTCAGACGATCGCCGCACTGAAGGATATGACGAACGCGCAGGTCGAATCCGTCGTCATCGCGTACGAGCCCATCTGGGCGATCGGCACCGGCAAGACCGCGACGAAGGAAGACGCGAACGCGACCATCGGCGTGATCCGCAAGGCGATTGCGGGCGTTTACGGCGAAGCGACAGCGAACAAGGTCCGCATCCAGTACGGCGGCAGCATGAATCCGAAGAATGCCTCCGAGCTCATGGCAATGCCTGAGATCGACGGCGGTCTGATCGGCGGCGCAAGCCTTAAAGCGGAAGACTTCTCAAAGGTGGTTCATTTCTGATGAAGCCGATTACCGCATTGATCATCCTCGACGGCTTCGGCTATCGCGAGGAAAAACAGTATAACGCGATCCTGACCGACGGCGCGGTGAATTTCATGCGCCTTTGGAAGGAATATCCGCACACCCTGATCGGCGCGAGCGGTATGGACGTCGGACTTCCCGACGGACAGATGGGCAACTCCGAGGTCGGTCATACGAACATCGGCGCAGGCCGCATCGTCTATCAGGAGCTGACCCGCATCACGAAAGCGATCAAGGACGGCGACTTCTTCGAGAATCCGGCGTTTGTCGGCGCGATCGAGAATTGCAAGGCGCATGATTCCTCGCTGCATTTCATGGGGCTCTGCTCCGACGGCGGCGTGCACAGTCACCTTGAGCATCTCTATGCGCTCGTGGAGCTTGCGAAGCGGAACGGGCTCAAAAAGGTCTACATCCACTGCTTCATGGACGGACGCGACGTTCCCCCGTCCTCCGGCAAGATGTATCTCGAACAGCTCGACGCAAAGCTCAAAGAGATCGGCTGCGGCAAGATCGCAACAGTTATGGGACGCTTCTATGCGATGGACCGCGACAACCGTTTCGAGCGTGTGGAACGCGCGTATGCGGCGCTGACGTACGGCGAGGGCTTTACCGCCTCCTCCGGTCCGGAAGCGATGCAGTTCAGCTACGACCGCGGCGACACGGACGAGTTCGTGCAGCCGACCGTGGTTCTCACCGACGGAAAGCCCACGGCGACGATCTCCGCAAACGACAGCGTGATCTTCTTCAACTTCCGTCCGGACCGCGCAAGAGAGATCAGCCGCGCGTATATCTTCGAGGACTTCAACGGTTTCGAGCGCAGGTTCGGGTTCTTCCCGCTTTACTACGTTTCGATGACGCAGTACGACAAGACGTTCGAAAACGCGCTGCACGTGGCGTTCAAGCCGCAGTCGCTCAATAACACCTTCGGCGCGTACATCGCGGACAAGGGACTTTCCCAGCTTCGCATCGCGGAGACGGAAAAGTACGCGCACGTGACGTTCTTCTTCAACGGCGGCGTCGAGGCGCCGAACGCGAACGAGGACCGCTGCCTGATCCCCTCGCCGAAGGTGCCGACCTACGACATGCAGCCCGAAATGAGTGCGTACGAGGTCGCCGCGGAAGCAAAGGCACGGATCGAAAGCGGCAAGTACGACGTGATGATCCTGAACTTCGCTAACCCGGACATGGTCGGGCACACCGGCGTGATGGACGCGGCAGTCAAAGCCGTCCATGCGGTCGACGAGTGCCTGAACACGGTCGTGACCGCGATCCTGAAGACCGGCGGACGCTGCATTGTGACCGCGGACCACGGCAACTGCGAGCTGATGTGGGACGAAGCGCAAAACGCACCGTTTACCGCGCACACGACGCTCCCCGTTCCGTGCATCCTTGTGGATGACACGAGAAAGGGCGTCACGCTTCGCGAAGGCGGCAGATTGTGTGATCTTGCCCCGACACTTCTGGAGCTTCTGCACCTTCCGATCCCCGCTGAAATGACGGGTCA
>CAMYWS010000085.1 GCA_947302865.1 uncultured Clostridia bacterium | reverse complement strand
TCCGCTTCGAGGCGGCGCGCTACGGCGTGCACGTCGTCGGTACCGAGATCATCGGGCTCGCGCCCATGATGGCGTTCGTCGACGCGGCGGATTACTATCTGCAGATCGAAAAATTCGATCCGTTCAAGCAGGTATTGGAGTGCCATCTTCTGTGAAACGCGTATTCAAAAACATCGGCGAACTGAAAACGGCGACCGGCACGACGGCGGTCGGCGGCAAAGCGCAGGGCGAACTCCTGACGCTTCACAACGCGTGGCTGCTCGAGGAGGACGGCGTGATCGCCGCGCTCGGAGAGGGCAAATCGCCGAAGGCCGACGATACGGTCGACTGCCGCGGCAAGCTCGTTACGGCGGGGCTTGTCGACTGCCACACGCATCTGGTGTTCGGCGGCTGGCGCGAGCAAGAGCTTGCCATGAAGCTCGCCGGAAAAACCTACCTCGAGATTCTCGCGGCGGGCGGCGGGATCCTCTCCACCGTGCGCGAAACGCGAAAGGCAGGCGAGGACGCGCTCTTTGAAAAAACGCGCGGGCTGTTTCTCGAAATGCTCACGTACGGCACGACCGCGGTCGAGATCAAGAGCGGCTACGGGCTCGATCCTGAGACCGAGAAAAAGCAGCTTCGCGTGGTGCGCCGCATGAAGGAGGAATTCGGCGACGTTGCGGCGACGTTCCTCGGCGCGCACGCGTTCCCGGAAGGAATGACGCGCGAAGCGTACGTCGACCGGCTCTGCAGCGAGATGATCCCCGCGATTGCCGAAGAAGGGCTTGCGGACTTTTGCGACGCGTTCTGCGACGACGGCGTGTTCACCGCGGAGGAATCCGAACGCATCCTGCTTGCGGGCAGGCGGTACGGGCTTATCCCGAAGCTGCACGCCGACGAGATCAAAGAGATCGGCGGCACACAGGTCGCGGCGCGCGTCGGCGCGGTCAGCTGCGATCATCTGTCCGAAACCGGCGAAGAAGGCATCCGGGCGCTTCTGGACGGCGGCGTGATCGCGGTCATGCTCCCCGCAACCTCGTTCTATCTCAAAAAGCCGTACGGCAATTTCCGCGGTATGATCGACGCGGGCGTGCCCGTTGCGGTCGCGACCGACATGAACCCCGGCTCCTCGCCGAACCTCTCGCTGCCGTTTGCCATGACGGCGGGCTGTCTCTACGGACGGCTGACCCCTTCGGAAATGCTGACCGCGGCGACCGTCAACGGCGCGGCGGCGATCGGGATGGCGGAGCGCATCGGCACGCTGGAGCCCGGCAAGCAGGCGGATCTCGTCGTCTGGGACACCGAGAACCTCGACCGTCTGATCTACCGCTACGGAACCAATCGCGCAGTCGCGGTCTTCAAGCGCGGCGTGCGCATGACAGGAAAGGAGAACCTATGGAACGTTTGACCGACCTTACCGTAACCGAGTTTACGGACATTCTCGCGAGCAACGCCCCCGCCCCCGGCGGCGGTTCCGTTGCCGCGCTGTTCGGCGCATGCGGCGCATCGCTTGCCGTCATGACCGCGAACCTCACCATCGGCAAGAAAAAGTACGCGGAACACTGGGACAACGCCGAAGCCGCAAAGACCGTCGGCGAACCGCTGATCGAGCAGTTCCGCAAGGCGATCGACGACGATACGATCGCGTTCAACAAGTTGTTCGAAGCGATGCACCTCCCGAAGGACACCGACGAGCAGAAGGCGATCCGCCGTGCCGCGATGGAGGAAACGACCAAGGAAGCGGCGAACATGCCGTTCCATACGCTTTCGCTCTGCGCACATACCGTCGCCGTACTCGAAAAGCTTGCGGGACGCGTCAATCCGAACTGCGCGAGCGATTTCGGCGTGGGCGCGGCGGCGATTGTGACCGCGGCGCGCGGCGCGTGGCTGAACATCAATATCAACCTGCAGTCACTTTCGGACGAAGCGTTCGTGCGCGATCTCCATACCCGCGCGAAGGCGATCTATGACGACGTAACGGCGCGCGCGGACGCGCTCTATCGCGCGGTCGACGAACAGTGCCGTCCTGTTTGCAACCAAATCGAGGGATAAGCGGTATTATTGGCAAAACAGGAAAGGAGCAACGCCTATGAAACGCTTGCTTTGCATGATACTCGCAGGACTGATGCTGCTCACCGCGGCTGCCTGCGCCGCGAACAGACCGACACCCGCATCGGAGGTCCTGACGGACGCGCCTTCCGACCCGGTCGACGCGCCGGAGCCGGAAACGCCGGAACAGGATGGCGGCAACGTCCCGCTGACCCCGATCGAGGATCCGCCGATCCAACCCGGGGAACCGATCGACAACCCGCCGATCGAAATCACCGACCCGATCCAACCGATCTATGAAACGGAGGGCAAAGAGATGACCGTAAACGGGTACGCGGACTTTGCGAACCTGCTTTCCGCCTCGATCCTTTCCGGGTCGAAAAACCAGAACCTTTCGCCGATCAGCGTCTATCTCGCGCTTGCCATGGTTGCGGAAGGCGCGAACGGCGACACGCAGGCGGAGCTGTTGAAGCTTCTGGGCTGCAAGGATCTGAAGGAGCTCAACGCCGTCTGCGGCGGCATGCTTGAAACGCTGTCGGTTGACCAGGAGCACAGCACGCTCGACATGCACAATTCGCTGTGGATGGCGGATACGATCGGCGGACAGCCGGTCTCGTTCCGCACGGAATACCTCGACACGCTTGCCGAGACGTATCGGTCCGAAGCGAATGTCGTGGAATTCGGCACGCAGTCCGCGTCGAAGCAGATCGCAGACTGGATCAACCGGCACACGCGCGGCAAGATCAACGTCGATCCGAACGCGCTGAACTTCGATCCGTCGACGCTCGCCGTTCTGATCAACACGATCTATCTGAAGGACGGCTGGGCCGTAACGTTCGATCCGCAAAGCACCGAGTCCGACACGTTCCATGCGTACACCGGCGACGTCACAGCGGACTTCATGCGCCGCTTCGACCGGAATTCCTCCGTGCGCTTCGGCGACGGCTGGATGGCGTACCGCGTATGGCTGAACAGCGTCGGCTATGTGACGTTCGTGCTGCCGGACGAGGGTGTTTCGCTCGATAAGATGCTCGGCACGCCCGACGCGATCGACAAGCTCCTGCATCAGGGGCAGGAGATCAAATACGACGTAAGTCTGCGCATCCCGAAGTTCAAATTCCAGGACAAGATGGAGCTTACCGAAGTGCTCACCGCGCTCGGTCTGGACCTGAGCTTCACGCCCGCCGCGGACTTCTCCGGCATGTCCGACACGCCGTGCTGCATCGACAGCGTGATCCAGGAATCCTACATCGGCGTCGATGAAAACGGCGTCGAGGCGGCGGCGTACACGATGGTTTCGATGCGCGCGACGGCATTCCTGCCGCAGCAGCTCGAAAAGCTCGACTTCCATCTCACCCGCCCGTTCTTCTACGCGATCGAATCGTTTGACGGACAGGTGCTGTTCATCGGCACGGTGACGAATCCCTCCGCGGGCGAATAACGATGTACATGAAAAGGAACCGCAAAGCCGCGGTTCCTTTTGTGTTTTTGGAAGATTACCGGTCGCGATAGAGCGCGACGAGGTTTTTGAGCACCTTGACCGACAGGTCCATGCCCTCGACCGTGATGTGCTCGTAGGGACCGTGGAAGGCATAGCCGCCGGTGCCGAGGTTCGGACACGGAAGTCCCATGAAGCTCAGTCTTGCGCCGTCCGTGCCGCCGCGGATCGGCTGTACCTTCGGCGTAACGCCCGCCTGCTCCATTGCCTTTTTCGCGTTTTCGATCAGGTGCATGCACGGCTCGATCTTTTCCTTCATGTTGCGGTACTGATCGCGGATACTGAGCGCGACCGTGCCCACGCCGTACGCTGCGTTGACGACCTCGGCGATCTTTTCGAGCGTGACCTTGCGGCGCGTAAAGCTCTCGAAATCGTGATCGCGGATGATGTACTGAAGCTTCGCGGTCTCCGTCGTACCCTCGAGCTTGGTGAGATGCCAGAATCCCTGATAGCCCGCGGTGTCGCGCGGGGTCTGCCCCTTCGGAAGCATGCCGTTGATCTCGCAGGCGACGAGCAGCGCGTTTACCATTTTGTCCTTCGCCTCGCCCGGATGCACGTTGAAGCCGTTGATCGTAAACGTCGCCTCCGCGGCGTTGAAGTTCTCGTACTCAAGCTCGCCCTCGGCGCCGCCGTCGCAGGTGTAGCCGAAGTCCGCGCCGAAACGTTCGACGTCGAAGTGGTCCGCGCCGCTGCCGACCTCCTCGTCCGGCGTGAAGCAGACGGAGATCTTGCCGTGCGGCGTTCCTTCACGGATGATCTCATCAAGCATGGTGACGATCTCCGCAACGCCCGCCTTGTCGTCCGCGCCGAGTAACGTCGTGCCGTCGGTGACGATCAGCGTGCGACCCTTCAAAGACGCGAGATGCGGGAACGTCGCGTTGTCGAGCGTGCGTCCGCTTGTGCCGAGGGGCACGTCGCCGCCGTCGTAATTTTCAATGATGCGCGGCTTCACGTTCTCCCCCGAAAAGTCCGGCGCGGTGTCCATATGCGCGATAAAGCCGAGCTTTGCCGCGTTCTCACAGCCCGGCGTCGCGGGCAGCGTCCCGTACACATAGCACATATCGTCGACCGCGGCGTCCTGTACGCCGATCGCTCTGAGCTCCTGTACCAGCAGGTTCGCAAGGTCGAACTGCCGCGCGGCGGTCGGGACCGTTGTGCTCTCCTCGTCGCTCGTCGTATGCACGACGACGTAATTCAGTAACCGTTCGTATGCTTTCATCGGTAACTCCTTCCTATCCTCTGCTGCCCATGACCTTCACGGTGAACCTTCTCGAACGCGGACCGTCGAACTCCGCAAAATACACCGCCTGCCACGTTCCGAGCACCGGCTCGCCGTCGTCGATCATGATCGTGACGCTGCTGCCGATGACGCTTGCCTTCAGGTGCGCCGCGCTGTTGCCCTCCGCGTGGCGGAACTCCGCGCGGTCGGGATAGGTCTTGTTCAGCGCGAACAGCAGATCGTTCCTCACGTCCGGGTCGGTGTTTTCGTTGATCGTCACGCCCGCGGTGGTGTGCGGACAGTAGACGGTCATCATCCCGTCGAACACGCCGCTCTGCCTGCAGGCGTCCCGCACCTTGTCGGTGATGTCGATAAAGCCCTCCTTCGGGGTCTCCAAACGGTATTCGTAAAGCATGGATCCGCCTCCCTTTCTTCTGTCCTATTGTACCATTTCCGCCTGTTTTACGCAAGCATGAAAAAAGCACGGGAGAACGGTCCTCCCGTGCTTCGGTTTCATACGATCATGAGATCAGACGCGCAAGCCAGCTGAGACCGATCCCGTTGAGCCAGGCGGCGACGCTGTCCGTGACCCCGCGCAGCACGCCCGTCAGAAGGATGACGACGGAGATCAGAATCAGCGCGATCGCGAGGATCGCCCAGCACCAGTACGACCGCGCGAAGTTCTTGCGGTTGACGTTCTTTCCCGCAAACGACAGGATGATCAGCAGAATGAATCCGATGACCGGGATCGAGAACAAAAGACCGTAGCCGAAATAGGCCCAGGGACCGAGCGGACGGTTCTCCTCCGGTACGACGGGCTCCGGTTCCGGCGCGGGGGCAAACACCGGCTCATCCACCGGCTCCGGCGCTCTGACCGGTTCCGGCGC
>CAMYWS010000084.1 GCA_947302865.1 uncultured Clostridia bacterium | reverse complement strand
TCGACGCGATCAAGTCCAAGATGGTCGCGTACCTGCAGGGCCGCGACGTGTTCGTATTCGACGGCTTTGCCGGCGCGGACAAGAAATACGCGAAAAAGTTCCGAGTGATCTGCGAATACGCGAGCGAAGCGCTGTTCATCCGCGACCTGCTCGTCCGTCCGACGGAAGAAGAACTGGCGTCCTTCGGCGAGCCGGATTACACGCTGATCGCGTGCCCGGGCTTCAAGTGCAGCCCCGAGATCGACGGCACGCGCTCCGAAGCGGCGATCATGATCGACTATGAAGCGCACATGATCCTCGTCGCGGGCAGCCAGTACGCGGGCGAGATCAAGAAGTCCGTCTTCTCCACCATGAACTTCGTGCTGCCGCTCGAGGGCACGCTGCCCATGCACTGCTCGGCGAACATGGATCCCGAAACGAAAGAGACCGCGGTCTTCTTCGGTCTTTCCGGCACCGGCAAAACGACGCTGTCCGCCGACCCGAACCGCATGCTGATCGGCGACGACGAGCACGGCTGGGACGACGAGGGCATCTTCAACATCGAAGGCGGCTGCTACGCAAAGTGCATCGACCTCGTCGAGGAAGAACAGCCGGAGATCTACCGCGCGATCCGCTTCGGCGCGCTGGTGGAAAACGTCGTCGTGAACGATAAGCGTGAGCCGGACTATTCCGATCCGTCGCTTGCGATCAACAGCCGCGTGGGCTATCCGGTCGAATACATTCCGAACGCCGCGATCCCCGGCGTCGGCGGCATTCCGAAGGTCGTGATCTTTTTGACCTGCGACTCGTTCGGCGTGCTTCCGCCGATCTCCCTGCTTTCGAAGGAAGCGGCGATGTACCAGTTCGTGACCGGCTTCACCTCCAAGGTCGCCGGCACCGAGATCGGCATCAACGAGCCGGTCCCGACGTTCTCCACGCTGTTCGGCGAGCCGTTCATGCCGCTTCGCGCGTCGGTCTACGCCAACATGCTCGGCGAGCGCATCGAAAAGAACAACACGAAGGTTTACCTCGTGAACACCGGCTGGGTCAGCGGTCCCGCGGTCAACCCGGACGGCACCAAGAACCCGCGCATGAAGCTGCGTTACACCCGCGCGATGATCACCGCGGCGCTGAACGACGCCTACGCGAAGGAGAACGTCCCCTTCACGCACAACGACGTCTTCAATCTCGACGTTCCGGCATGCGTGCCCGGCGCGGACGTGCCCGAGGAGATTATGAACCCGAGAAACCTCTGGGCGGACAAGGACGCTTACGACGCGCAGGCGAAGAAGCTTGCCGGCATGTTCCAGAAGAACTTTGAGGAAAAGTACCCCGACATGCCCGAAGCGATCAAGAACGCCGGTCCCAGAGCATAAGGTCGCCGTATAAGGGCGCGGACCGCTTGCGGCGGTATAATTAGGAATAAGCATCCTGTATGAAGAAAGGGCATTGCGCCCTTTCTTTTTATCCTTTCGCCGCAAGCTATCCGCGTTTTCTCTCGGTCACATACGTTAGTATAGTTCCCTCGCGAAGAACGCGGATTCCGCGTCCCTTCCCGACGACCTTCACGGATCGTACGACTCCCGCGTTTTCTTTTTCAGATTGTTTCCAATGGACACAAAAACAGGTTGCTTTTTATTCCGGGCAACAGTATAATGCAGATACAGGACGGAACAAAGGGGTACAGGACCTTGATATTCGGAAAACACATCAACAAATACTATCTCAAATACGCGCCGCGGCTGCTGCTCGGAGCGATCGCGCTGATCCTCGTGGACTACGTGCAGCTGATCATTCCGGAACTGTACCGGATGCTGATCAACGGGCTGAACGACGGACAGGTGCTGTATAAGGACGTCATGACGCCCTTCAATACGGCGTTTCTGATGGATAAGATCTGCCTGCCGATCGTCTGGGTGGTCCTCGTGATGGTGATCGGGCGGTTTTTATGGCGCGTCTGCTTTTTCGGTTCGGCGATCCGCGTCGAAACGGATCTCCGCATCAAAATGTTTGACCATTGCAAGGACCTCTCGCACGAGTATTACCAGGTCAACAAGGTCGGCAACCTGATGAGCTTGTTCACCAACGACCTTGACACGATCCAGGAATGCTTCGGCGACGGGCTTTTGATGCTGTTCGACGCGCTGTTTCTGGGCGTGCTCGCGTTCACAAAGATGTGGCGCATGGACATCCGGCTGACGCTTCTGACGCTGATCCCGCTCGGGCTGATCCTGATGATCGGCGTTTTCATGGGCAGGGCGATGATGAAAAAATGGGAGGTCCGGCAGCGCGCGTTCTCGAACCTTTCCGATTTTTCGCAGGAAAGCTTTTCCGGTTACGCGGTCATCAAGGCGTTTGTGAAGGAACTGCACGAGCTCATGTCATTCCGCAAGCTTAACGTCGAGAATGAGGATACGAACGTCGATTACACCCGCGTTTCGACGCTGATGCACGTCTTTATCGTGCTGCTCGTCGAAACGGTCATCTGCGTGATCCTCGGCTACGGCGGCTGGCTCGTCTTCAGCAAGCGGTTCAACGCCGGTCAGCTCGTGGAATACATCGCCTACTTCCAGTCGGTCGTGTGGCCCGTCATGGCGGTGTCCATGCTGATCGAAAAGAGCGCACGCGGCAGGGCGTCCATGAAGCGCGTCGCGGAGCTTCTGGAGGCGGAGGTCACGGTGCGCGACGAGCCGGACGTCGAGCCGCTTGAACAGATCCGGGGCGGGATCGAGTTCCGGCATCTCTCCTTCCGGTATCCGGACGGCGAGTTCAACGCGCTGGAGGACGTGTCGTTCACCATTGAGCCGGGCGAAAGCGTCGGGCTCATCGGCAAGACCGGCGCGGGCAAGACCACGCTGGTCGACCTCATTCTGCGCACCTATAACGTGGAGAAGGGCACGCTGTTCATCGACGGGCACGACGTGACCGACGCGTCGATCCGCTCGGTGCGCGACGCGTGCGCGTACGTTCCGCAGGACAACTTCCTGTTCTCCGACACGATCGCGAACAACATCAATTTCGCCTGTGACGAGCTGAACGAGGAGGCTGTGGAAGCGGCGGCGGCGCTGTCCGACGTCCACGACAACATCACGGAATTCCGCGACGGCTACGGTACGATCCTCGGCGAGCGCGGCGTTACGGTATCCGGCGGACAGAAGCAGCGCATTTCGATCGCGCGCGCGCTCATGAAGAATGCGCCGATCCTGATCCTCGACGATTCCGTGTCCGCGGTCGACACCGATACCGAAAAAGTCATTCTGAAGAATCTTCGCGAGAGCCGCAAGGGCAAGACGACGATCCTGATCGCGCACCGCATCTCGACGGTCCGCGATCTTGACAAGCTGATCTTCATGGAGGACGGCCGCGTCACGGCGGTCGGCAGCCACGACGAGCTTCTGAAAACCTGTCCCGCGTATGCGCACATGGTGGAACTGCAGCGGCTTGAAGAAGCCGCCAACGCGTGAAGGGGGTGACGGAAATGCATGACTATTATCCCCTGCTTCTGGTCGGCGGCATCATCGGTCTGATCTCCGTCGTGCTGATCGTCGCGTTCACCATGATCAAGGATAAAAAACAGGCGATCGGCTTTGACCGTCACATGAAGGACGGCGAGATCGTAAAGCGGCTCATGCGCTACGCAAAGCCGTATACGGGTCAGTTCATCTTCGTGGGCTTCATCGTGCTGATCGGCATCGCGTACGACGTCGTGTCCCCGCTGCTGATCGGCAGGATCACGGACCTCATCCGCGCGGACTTCGGGCTTTCGCGCCTGTTCACGCTGGTCGCGACGTATGCGGGCATCCTGATCGTGTCGATGGTCTGCACCTATGTGCAGGCGATCGTGCTGCAGAAGGTCGGGCAGCGCATCATCTCCGGCATGCGCGAGGATCTGTTTACGCATATCGAATCGCTTTCGCACGAGCAGATGAATTCCATGCCGGTCGGCAAGCTCGTCACGCGCGTCACGAACGACACAAACGCGATCTCGCTGATGTTCACGTCGCTGCTGGTCAATCTCGTCAAGAATATATTCGTCATCATCGGCGTGTTCGCCGCCATGATCGCGCTAAACTACGAGCTGACGCTGATGGTGCTGTGCTTTGTGCCGTTCATCGTGCTGTTCACGGTGATCTTCCGGAAGTTCGCCCGCCGCGCGTACCGCCGCGTCAAGGACCGCACGACGGACATCAATACCTATCTTTCCGAGAACCTGTCCGGCATCAAGATCACGCAGATCTTCAACCGCGAAAACGAAAAGCTCCGCGATTTCACGGACAAGAGCAAAAAACTGGGCAGGGCGAAGCGCGACCAGATCCTGGTGTTCGGTATCTTCCGTCCGCTGGTGTACATGCTCTATATCAGCTCCGTGCTGTGCCTGTTCTTCCTCGGCGGAAAGGGCTATCTCGACGGAACGGTGTTTTTGGGGCAGACGCTGGAGGTCGGTACGATCGTCAGCTTCTATATGTACATCAATAAGTTCTATAACCCGATCCAGAACCTTGCCGAGCAGTTCAACTGGCTGCAGTCCGCGTTTGCGAGCGCCGAAAAGGTCTTCACGATCATGGACATCGAGCCGAAGCTTGCTGACGCGCCGGACGCGATCGAGCTTACCGAGGTCCGCGGCGAGATCGAGTTCAAAGACGTGTGGTTTTCCTATATCCCGGACGAATGGGTCCTGAAGGGCGTTTCCTTCCACGTCAATCCGAAGGACACCGTGGCGTTCGTCGGCGCGACCGGCTCCGGCAAAACAACGATCCTTTCGCTGATCTGCCGGAACTACGAATTCCAGAAAGGCGAGATCCTGATCGACGGCGTCGACATCCGAAAGATCAAAACGGCGTCGCTTCGCAGGCACTTCGGACAGATGCTGCAGGACGTATTCCTGTTCTCGGGCACGATCCGCAGCAATATCCTTCTGGGACTTGAGGGTATCGACGACGAAACGATCATGGAGGCGTGCCGTTACGTCAACGCGGACCACTTCATCGACCGGCTGGAGGGCGGGCTCGACGAGGTCGTGCGCGAGCGCGGCAACAACTTCTCGGCGGGACAGCGGCAGCTTCTGAGCTTTGCGCGCACGATCATTCACAAGCCGTCGGTCATGATCCTCGACGAGGCGACCGCGAACATCGATACCGAGACCGAGGTGCTCATCCAGGATTCGCTCGAAAAGATGATGAACATCGGCACCATGCTGATCGTCGCGCACCGGCTTTCCACGGTCCAGCACGCGGACAACATCATTGTGCTGCGGCGCGGCGAGATCATCGAGCAGGGCACGCATCAGGAGCTTCTGCGGAAGCGCGGCCGGTATTACTCGCTCTATACGCTGCAGTTCGAACGCGAGCGTCAGCGCCTCGAAGAACAGCAGAAGAACGCATAACAAAGCACACAAAAAACCGCCCGGAAAGGGCGGTTTTGCCGTATGCTGTTTTACATTTCCAGATTCGCCGCGGTGCGCGGGAAGGGGAGTACGTCGCGGATGTTCTGCATGCCGGTGAGGTACATCACCATGCGCTCGAAGCCGAGACCGAAGCCCGCGTGCTTCACGCCGCCGTACTTTCTGAGGTCGAGGAACCACTGGTACTCGCTCATGTCCATGCCGAGCTCCTTGCAGCGCGCGTCGAGCACGTCGTAGCGCTCCTCGCGCTGGCTGCCGCCGACGATCTCGCCGACGCC
>CAMYWS010000083.1 GCA_947302865.1 uncultured Clostridia bacterium | reverse complement strand
AGCCGCCGAAGCATCCGCGGCAGGACGTGATCGAAAACTTCACCTCGTCGATCGCCGGGATCGGCTCCCTGTAAGAAGGATGCGGGCGGCGTGTAAACGGCAGCGCGTACACCGCGTCCATCTCCTCGGCGGACAGCGGCGGCTGCGGCGGATTCTGCACCAGATACCCCTTTTCGTGCGGCTGTATCAGGCGTCTTCCGCGGATCGCGTCCTGTTCTTCAAACTGGAGCTTAAACGCCTCCGCATATTTGCGTTTGTCCCCCGCGACCTCGCTGTATGACGGCAGCATGACCGCGTCCGGGACCTCGCCGGGGTCGTTGACGCGAAAGCACGTTCCGGGAATACCGCGGATCTCGTGCACGGGAATTCCGGCGTTCAGCGCGTCCGCGATCGCCGCGACGCTGCGCTCGCCCATGCCGTACATCAGAATATCCGCGCCGGCGTCATACAGGATCGAGTGCCGTACGCGGTCGTCCCAGTAATCATAATGCGCAAAACGGCGAAGACTTGCTTCGATGCCGCCGATCAGCACCGGCACGTGCGGGAACGCTTCGCGGCATCGGTTTGCGTACACGATCACGGCGCGGTCGGGACGTTTGCCCGCCCTGCCGCCCGGGGTATATGCGTCGTCGCTTCTGCGTCTTTTGGCGGCGGTATAATGATCGACCATCGAATCAAGGTTGCCCGCGGAGACGAGAAACGCAAGGCGCGGCTTGCCCATGCTTCTGAACGCTTCGATATCGTGCCAGTCCGGCTGTGCAAGGATGCCCACCGAATACCCGTGACTCTGCAGCACCCGCGCGATGATCGCCGTACCGAAGCTCGGATGGTCAATGTACGCGTCGCCGCTCACGTAAACAAAATCAAGCCCGGCGATTCCGCGGGCTTTCATTTCTTCCGCCGATACGGGCGGTATGGTGTTCAGGGGCGTTCGGATCACGGTTCTGTGTTCTCCTGCGCGCGTTTGCGCTCCTCCTCGCTGACCGTGGCATGCGGAGAAACGGGACCGACCACACGCTCGTCGGGCTTGTTTTCGCCCTGCGCCGTCAGCTCGGACACGAGATATTCGATGGTCGACGCCATCTCTTTTCGTTCCTTTTCCATTTCAAGAAGCTGCGCGATCAGCTCGTCCAGATATTTGTCCACGTCTTCGCGGTCGTACCCGAACAGCGCTTTGCGAAACTCCTTATTGGCAATGTTCTCCGCCTTGATCATGGAAGATTACATATCAGAGAAGCCGGTATCCTCAACGGTGTCTTCGACCGCGACGTCATGCGGCGCGAACAGAAAGATCCCTCTCGAGACCTTGTTCGCCGTGCCGTTGGTGGCATAGATCGCGCCGAGCAAAAAGTCCAGAACGCGCTGTGCCGTTGTTCCGTCAAGCTCTTCCATGTTGACGATGACCGGACGGCGGTTCTTGAGATTGTCCACGATCGTTTGCGCATCGTCATAGCAAACCGGATGATACACGATCATCTTCATCGACGCCATACTTTGCGGGATCGGCTGCGCTTCCCCGCCTCCGACCAGCGCGTTTTCACGCCGTCTCGAACGCGGCTCGCGTTTTGCCGGCTGCTGCTCAGCCTGCTCGCCGAGGACGCCTTCGTCCTCTTCCGATTCTTCGAGTCCGATGAAATTCAAAAATCTACCCATTCTGTTTTCCTCCCGTATAGTTTCGCGGTCCGAAGATCGCTGTCCCGACGCGCACGGTTGTTGCGCCTTCCTCGATCGCCGTGTCAAAATCGTGGCTCATGCCCATCGACAGCGTGTCGATCGGCATCTCCGGATGCATGCGCTGTACGCGTTCGAACAGCGTACGCATCTCCCGAAAATACGGACGCACCGCTTCCCGTTCGATCGCGGGCGGTACGCACATCAGTCCGTGCAGGCGCACATGATCCAGTCCCGCGATACGATCCAGAAGTGCCGGAAGCGCTTCCGGCATAACGCCGCCCTTCTGTGCTTCGCGTCCGATGTTGACCTCGATCAGAATATCCTGCGTAACGCCGTTCCGTTCGGCATACGCGTGGATCGCGTCGAGCAGCGGTTCCCGATCGACCGATTGGATCAGGTCCGCTTTGCCGCATACATATTTTACCTTGTTCGTTTGCAGTTGTCCAATGAAATGCGCCCTTAATTGATTCTGTTTATAAAAATTTAACTTTTCGGTGAACTCCTGCGCGCGATTTTCCCCGATTTCGGTCACGCCCGCGTCGATCGCCTCTTGGATCCGGGCGATCTCAACGAACTTCGTGACCGCGATCAGCGCTACGTCCGAGTTCTTTCTGCCCGATCTTTGGCACGCGAGCGCCATCCGTTCGCGCACCGATTCCAGATTTTCACGGATCATCATCAGTCCTCGTCCTCCTCCTCGATCGGCATGCGCACCTTGAGCCCCGCGAACAGCGTGATATGGCTGTCGCGCGCGGAAACGATCGCGTTCTCGCCGTCGCTGCCCGCGATATAGACCGCCACCTTCTGATAGGTGCCGTCCGTGGATTTTGCGTAGATGTACGGAACGCCGTCCGTATACTGAATGTAGTCCGCCGGCACGTACAGTCCCGTGGCGTTGTTCTGTACCGAGATCTCAACGACACGCGTTGTCAGAAGCGGACGCACGTCGGCGTCGATCTGCATGACGTACAGAACGCCGCTTTCGGTATCGCGCTCCGTTACGATCCTGCCCTGATACGCGCCCTTGACGCCCTTGACGGTCAGCGAATACGTCAGCCCCGGCATCAGTCGGTCCGCGCTGTTCGCGCTCGTGACAAACGCGAGATAGAACTTCGTGCGGTCCGTTACGATGCGGTAGTTGAAGTTTTCGTTGTCCATACTGATCGACGGCGCGTTCAGGATGCGCTTGATCAGCGGCACGGTCAGCTGCGACACGTCGCGGAGGTTCTCTTCGTTCATGTCCGAATAAAAGCTGATATAGCCGTTGTATTCGGACGTGATCGTGCGCGCGCTTTCAGTCTCGAAGCTTTTTCTCATTGCGTCGATCTCCTTCACCGCGTCGGTGATCTGATCGGGCACTTTCGAAAGGGACTGCACCATGACGTCGCGCCGCGCCCCCTGCAGCTGTATAAGCTGCGATTCGAGCTTCAGGTATTCCACGGGATCGCGCTCCCTGTTCGACGCCGCGCGCATCTGCTTGGATACGTCGCTGATCCGTCGGTTGTATCCGACGACCTCCTCGGGCAGCGTGCCGCCCGTATCGGTCCTGAGAAGCGACTGTAAAAGCGTATACAGCGCCGCCTCCCTGTTGCAGATCGCGGAGATCTGGCTCTCGTAGGAATACGGGAACAGCACGGCGATCGGATCGCCCTCGGAAACCATCGCGCCTTCCCCGAGCAGGATATGGCTCTCGCTCGCGGCCTCGGTGAACAGACGTTCGCTGCGCACCACGACCGCTTCGCTTTCCACTTCGGTATACAGCGTCATCTGCTCAAGCTTGCGGACATTGCCCGTCACCCTTTTCATCAGCCAGATCGCGCCTACGACAAAGGCGACCAGCAGCACCGCGCTGGCAAAGAGCAGAAAATAGAACCGCTTAGTTGCCCGAAAGCCCCGTTCCATTCGTCGTTACCTCATAACCCGTCTTTTGGGATCGTCCGTACTGACGGTCGAAATTCTCCTTGTTTTTGGCGATATAGCCGTTATACAGATCCTCTGCGGACATGCCGCTTCGGATGCACATGCTCACAAAGAAGTGCAGCACGTCGACGAGCTCGCCTTTGATCGCGTCGGGATCCAGCGTCTTCGGATTCTTCCACCACTTCCAGTTCAGCTCGTTGAGGAGCTCCGTGAGCTCGTCCATACAGGCGAGGATATCCTTCTGCATCCACACCTCGTACGGAAAATCGAGTTCCCGCCGTTCCATGATATCCTTGTCCAGCGCCTTCTGGAGCCGGAAGATGATTTCAAGCTTATCGTCCATTTCGTTCCCACCAGTCCTGCGTCATTTGTTTCAGCGTTTCGCCGACGCCGTCGAGCCGCCCGACCGCGCAGAACGCGGCGGCCTGCGGCGTAAAGAGCGTTTCCGCGGCTTTCAGCACCGCTTCCGGGGTCACGCGCTCGATACTGTTCAGGGTACCGTTCAGATCGTATTCCTTGTTCAGAAGCAGCGCCGTCTTGCCGAGCGCGCTCATATGCGCCATCGTGGACTCCATGCCCAGAAGATAGCTTCCCTTGAGCTGCTGCCTTGCGCGGATGAATTCGTCCTCCGAAATACCGTTCCGCTTCACGTCGTCAAGTTCACGGAGCATCAGCGAAAGCACTTCGCCCGCCTGTCCCTCCGTGCAGCCCGCGTAAAAGCAGAGACTGCCCGCGCCGCGGTATGCCATCGGATAGGAATACACCGAGTACGCAAGCCCGCGCTCCTCACGGATGTGCTGAAAGAGCCGCGAGCTCATGCTGCCGCCCAACGCGTTCGACAGCACCGCCTGCGCGTAATATGCGTCGGTCCCGAGCGCCGCGCCCGGCAACGCAAGGCAGAGATTGACCTGCTCGACGTCCTTTTTGACAAGCGCCGTGCGAAAGCCGGCTTTGATCGAAACGGTCGGCGCGTCATGGCGTTCGCCGTGCGGCACGTCCTTGAAATACCGTTCGAGAAGCGAAAGAAGCGTATCGCGTTCGAAACTTCCCGCGACGGCGATCACGATGTTCTCCGCCGTGTAATGCCGCTGCATGTATCTGAGGAGGTCCTCACGCCGCATGGCGCCCACGGTCTTTTCCGTGCCGAGGATCTCGGATTCGATCGGCGTATCCGAAAACAGCTGTTCGCACGCGCGGTCGAACACGATGTCCTCCGGACTGTCCTCGGTCATGGCGATCTCCTCGAGCACGACGCCGCGTTCGCGGTCCATCTGAGCAGACTCGAGCGTGCTGTGCAGAAGGATGTCCGACAGCATTTCGACCGCGAGCGCAAGGTCCTCGTCGAGCGCTTTGATATGGAAGCAGGTGCATTCCTTTGCGGTGAACGCGTTGAGATTCGCGCCGATGGCGTCCGTCTCCGCCGCGATGTCCGAGGCGCTCCGTTTTTCCGTGCCCTTGAAGAGCATGTGCTCGATAAAGTGCGAAACGCCCGCGTCGTTCTCCGTTTCAAAGACCGAGCCGGCGTTGACCCATACGCCGAGCGCGACCGAGCGCACGGAATCCATATGTTCCGTGCAGACGCGGATGCCGTTCCCGAGCCGAATCTGTTCGATCATAGTTGCGTACCTCCGATGCAAAAGAAGGGCAGACTGTCGCTGCCCCTCTTTATTCTGCTCGTCAGTTCTCTCCGTTATCCGCGTTCTTCTTCGGATCGGGGAGCAGATCCTTGCGGGTCAGACTGATCTTACCCGTCTTCGGGTCGATCTCGATGACGCGCACGAGCACCTGGTCGCCGAGGTTCAAAACGTCCTCGACCTTCGCGACGCGCTCTCTCGCGATGCGGGAGATGTGCAGAAGTCCGTCGGTGCCGGGCTTCAGGTTCACAAACGCGCCGAACTCCTTGATGCCGACGACGGTGCCGAGATAGACCTTGCCGACTTCGATGTCCTCGACGATGCCGTCGATGATGCGCTTCGCTTCCTCGGCCGCCGCCTGGTCGGGCGACGCGATGAACACGCTGCCGTCGTCCTCGATGTCGATCTTGACGCCGGTCTTCGCAATGATGCCGTTGATGGTCTTGCCGCCGCTGCCGATGACGTCGCGGATCTTGT
>CAMYWS010000082.1 GCA_947302865.1 uncultured Clostridia bacterium | reverse complement strand
AGTTCTTCTCATCTTTTCCTCCTTTATTTATTTGGACCATGAGTGTCAACAGAACCGTCCCCTTGACACCTCATTGCCCGCAGATTGTTGTCAGGAGATCCGTCCCGGTGACACATTTGATTAAAAGCGCGTCAGTTCCTGCCTTTTACCCCCACTTTTTCAGTGGTCTCGAACCGTCCCCCTGACATCATTGACTTTTATTAGTTAGTCTTGTCACAGGTGTTCAATATCCTCGAATCTTATTGTGTTTTACTAGGTAATCAATTACCGCAGGAACGTTCTTTACAAAATAAAACAGTAAGATGGAGAATCCGAGGATTCTACAGACGTATCCTATAATTCGAAGAGCCTTTGTATTTACAGATTCCTTTTCTACTATTGTCTTTACTCCTGCATCCGATTTTGCCAGTACACGCTCGATTCCTTTTCCCCGCTGAATCTCATATGTGAATCCGTCGATTGTAACTGTTTGTTTATGATCACTAGTTTGTTCTTTAAAAGACTTTTGCAATGCAGTTGCTACAAATGTTTTAATTAGTTCGCCGCTTGAAGAGTAAAAGTATACCAGCCCATCTTTCTGTATTGAAAAGATTTGAGAACGATATATACCGTTTGATGTCCCACCCGTAAACAGCATCTTTTCTAATTGACCATTCCTTAAAACTGCAAAATAACCTTTTTCCGAGTATATCACAGCACAATCATCTACTCTGCCGATACCGTCATAATGTACACCTTTCGGCCATTCTATGTATTGCGGGTTTTCAGTATTTATGTGGATATCGAATTGCTCATACTTCTTTACAACGAAAGATACGACAATTGTCACAGCGATTAGAATAGCTAATAACGGAATTGCCCATATCCAAAAATGGCGCTGCACCTTTGGCCATGTTGGCTTTATCCAATCGATATCCCCATTTTTGTCGAAGAAAACCATTTTCCTTTCTCCCTTCCTTATAATGGAAATCGATGGTCTGCATGAAATTCTAAGGTGTCAGCGGGGTGTCAACAGAACCGTCCCCTTGTCACCATGTCACACTATTCGTCCTGATTTGGTGAATCATTTTGATCTTTCTTAACCCATGAATACCTTCCAAACCCATGCCGCCAACTATAATTTCGCCAGTTTTCCTTTCGAAAAAAGAATATTCCAAGGCCTACACCAAAGATGATTGCGATAATGATAATTGCTATTTTAAGTATAACGCCTAATTGAGCATCTGATGGTTTTATAACTACTAATGTTGCTATGGCAACTATAACAAGAAACATAACAATAAACCAACTAACTATTACAAATCGTGTAAATCTTTTCATTATTTATCCCTCCGGTGACATAGGGACGGTTCTCTTGACAACTTTTGCTTTCGGCACAACGCCCCGGTTCAGATCCGTCAACCGTTCGATCTGTCTGACTGTGTTCCTTCTTTATGATCTTCTATATATTTGACGCTCCGGCGCGGCAAATTGTCCACGCCGAAAATCATATATTTTATTGTATCAGCATTTCGCTATGCTGTCAACGGCGGCGCGTTATGCCGATCGCTCATGTACACCGGAGATTCGTCCGTGACGTCCGCAGCGGCATGCCGATCGCGTCATGGAAAACAGGCGCTGCGCCGTTCCGTGTTTTCGGACGGCATGAAATATATTGTCTGGTTTTCCCCGTTATGTCTTGACTTTGCGGGGGATTCGTCGTACCATGGCGATGTATATGGAGTATTTGATCCGGTACCGGATCGGTATAAAAAATAAGTGAGGACGATCATGGAAAAGCAAAAGAAAACGCTGATCATCGGCGTCATCGGCGCGGACGTCCACGCCGTCGGGAACCAGATCCTGTACCATGCGTTCACCGACGCGGGCTTTAACGTCATCAACCTCGGCGTCATGGTCTCGCAGGAGGAGTTCATCAACGCCGCGATCGAAACGAACGCGGACGCGATCGTCGTTTCCTCCCTGTACGGGCAGGGCGAGCTCGACTGCCGCGGTCTTCGCGAAAAGTGCGACGAAGCGGGGCTTGAGCATATCCTGCTGTATGTCGGCGGCAACATCGTCATCGGCAAGCAGCCGTTTGAAGAGGTCGAAAAGCGCTTCAAGGCGATGGGCTTTGACCGCTCCTTCCCGCCGGGAACGCCGCCCGAAGTGGACATCGCGTATCTCAAGGAAGACCTGCACGTGGAGGACTGACGTTCGGAGCCTGGGTTATGAAACCTGTTCTTTTGATCGATTTCGGCAGCACCTATACCAAAGTGACCGCGGTGGACGTCGACGCCCCGCGGCTTTTGGGTACCGCGAATTCGTACACCACCGTAGAGACCGATATCAACAACGGGCTTGCCGACGCGCTTTCGAAACTCGAAGCGCAGACCGGCAAGCTTGATTTTTGCGCGCGCTACGCCTGTTCGAGCGCGGCGGGCGGGCTTCGGATGCTCGCAAGCGGGCTTGTTCCGGAGCTCACCGCGGAGGCGGCAAAGACCGCGTCCCTCGGCGCGGGCGCAAAGGTGCTCAAAACGTATTCCTTTAAGCTCAACGAAGACGACGCGGACGAGATCAAAGCGCTGAATCCCGATATCTTCCTGCTCGTCGGCGGTACGGACGGCGGCAACACGGAAACGATCATCCATAACGCAAAGGTGATCGCGGAGATCGGCGGGAGCTACCCCGTGATCCTGGCCGGCAACCGCAACGCCGCGCGCACCTGCGCAAGGATCCTCGAAGGGCGCGAGGTGCATATCACCGAAAACGTCATGCCGTCGTTCAACGTGCTGAACACCGAACCGGTACAGAAGGAGATCCGCGAGGTCTTCCTAAACCGCATCATTCAGGCAAAGGGACTTTCGAAGGCGGCGGAACTCATCAACGGCATTATGATGCCGACGCCGAGCGCGGTCATGGCGGCGATCAAACTTTTGGCCGAGGGCACCGAAAATCAGAAGGGCGTCGGCGATCTCGTGGCGGTGGACGTCGGCGGCGCGACGACGGACGTGTACTCCGTTGCGGAAGGGCTTCCGGACGATCCGAGGACCGCTTTGAGAGGCATTCCGGAGCCGTACGTCAAGCGCACGGTCGAGGGCGACATCGGCATGCGGTACAGCATCCGGGGCATCGTCGAAGCCGCGGGACTCAAAAAGACGGCCGGGATCGCAGGGCTTTCCGAGGAACGGCTTTCGGAGATCGTCGACCTTTTCGCGACGCACACGGACATGCTGCCCTTTGACGACGAAACGCAGCGCGCGGACGAGGCGCTCGCGAGCATGGCGGTGCGGGTCGCGATGACGCGCCACGCAGGGCGGCTTTCCGAAATCTTCGGTCTCGGAGGTCTGCAGCTCATCCAGACCGGCAAGAATCTTTTGAACGTGGATCGGTTCATCGTCACGGGCGGCTCGCTGATCCATACCGAACACACGGGACGGATCGCGTCCTACGGTTTCTTTGACGAGGAGGACCCGGGTTCCTTAAAGCCGAAGCAATGCACCGTGCTCGTGGACCGAAGCTATATCATCGCCGCGATGGGACTTCTGTCCCAGTATTACCCCGAAGCGGCGCTTACCATTTTGAAAGAGGAGTTACAGAAAGATGACGGTACAAAATAAGCGTATTCCGGACGACGAATTCAATTCCATCCGCGAAGAAGTTCTGAAGCAGTGGCCGACCGGCGCGGAAGTCGATCTCAAAGAAGCGATCGCGTTCCACAAGGCGCTGCCGGATCACAAGGTCTTTTCGAAAAAGCTCGTTGACGCCAAGAACAAGGGCGTCACGCTGATCCAGCCGCGCGCGGGCGTTGCGCTCATCGACGCGCAGATCGAGCTTCTTACCTATCTCCAGGACAAGGGCGAAGCGGATCTTCTGCCCACCACGATCGACAGCTACACGCGTCAGAACCGCTATCAGGAAGCGGAAAACGGTATCCGCGAGTCGATGAAGGAGCGCCGCTCCATGCTGAACGGCTTCCCGGCGGTCAACCACGGCGTTGCGGGCTGCAGACGGCTCATCAACGCTTTGGACACGCCGATCCAGGTGCGCCACGGCACGCCCGACGCGCGTCTTCTCACCGAGATCGCCTACGCGGGCGGTTTCACGAGCTACGAAGGCGGCGGCATCTCCTACAACCTCCCCTACGCAAAGAACGTCCCGATGGAAAAGACGATCGCGGACTGGCAGTACGTCGACCGGCTCACCGGCATCTATGAGGAGGCGGGCGTTTCCATCAACCGCGAGCCGTACGGTCCGCTGACCGGCACGCTCGTTCCCGCCTGCATCTCGAACGCGGTCGCGATCATCGAAGCGCTTTTAGCCGCAGAACAGGGCGTCAAGAACATCACCGTCGGCTACGGTCAGTGCGGCAACCTCGTGCAGGACGTCGCGGCGATCCGCGTGCTCGAGGAGCTCACCAACGAATACCTCATCAAGAACGGCTACAAGGACGTGATCGTCACCACCGTGTTCCATCAGTGGATGGGCGGCTTCCCGCAGGACGAAGCAAAGGCGTTCGGCGTCATCAGCTGGGGCAGCGCGACGGCGGCGCTTTCGAAGGCCACCAAGGTCATCGTCAAGACACCGCACGAAGCGGCGGGCGTTCCGACGATGGAAGCGAACGCGGAAGGTCTGCGCTGCACGAAGCAGGTCATTTCGATGCTCGCCGACCAGGTCTGCACGGCGGAGAACCTTGAAGAAGAAAAGGAAATGATCCGCATGGAGACCCGCTGCATCCTCGACAAGTGCTTCGAGCTCGGCAGCGGCGACATTGCGGACGGCTGCGTCAAGGCGGTGCTGTGCGGTGTGCTCGATATCCCGTTTGCGCCTTCCCGCTTCAACGCGGGCAAGATGCTCCCCGCGCGTGACAACACCGGCGCGATCCGCATCCTCGAGATGGGCAATCTGCCGTTTACCGACGAGATCAAGGCGTATCACCGCGCGAAGATCGCGGAACGCGCAAAGGCGGAAAAGCGCAATGCGACGTTCCAGATGGTCATCGACGACGTCTACGCGATCAGCAAGGGACGTCTTGTCGGAAGACCCAGAGCGTAAACGCTCGGTCAGCAGAAATATGATTTCTGCTGACCGGTTTTTCAGCTCCCGCCTGAAACTCTGCGAGTTTCCGGGCGGCGGAAGCCGCAAGGAGTCAAATCCGCCGCGCATGTCGCCGGATTTGACGGATGGATGCTCCGTTCTTCCTTCAAGACTTCCGTGCGCGCGTCTGCAACGCGCTTTTGCGACAGCGGCGCATACTTTCGTTTGAAATCATCAAATACGCGGATTCTCCGCAAACAATAGAAAAGAATTACAGAAAGGCGAAAAACATGAAAATCATCGACGTTATCTGTTCCGCAGGCCGTACCGGCTTCTACTTTGACGACCAGCGCGCCATCAAGGCGGGCGCAAAGTCCGACGGCGCCGCGTACACCGGCGAGCCGAAGACCGCGGGTTTTACCTCCGTGCGTCAGCCGGGCGAATCCATCTCCGTGATGCTTATTCTCGAAGACGGACAGATCGCATTCGGCGACTGCGCGGCCGTGCAGTACTCCGGCTGCGGCGGACGCGACCCGCTGTTCCTCGCGAAGGACTTTATTCCGATCATCGACAAGTACATCAAGCCGCAGCTTGTCGGCCGTGAAGCGGACAACTTCCGTAAATTAGCGGCGGATCTCGAAGCGATCACCGTGGACGGCAAGCGTCTCCACACCGCGATCCGTTACGGCA
>CAMYWS010000081.1 GCA_947302865.1 uncultured Clostridia bacterium | reverse complement strand
TTCCCGGAATTTTGTCCGATTTCGGATCCCGAAGGATCGTTTCTGTTCAAAAGAGCGTCAATCCCTTGTAAACCACACCGGAAGATCGGAGGGGCTGCACGGCACGGTCAGCGTTTCGCCGCCTGTGTGCGGGTCGCCTTTCCCGCGCAGACGCCAGACGCCGAACTGCGGCAATGTGACGGTGATTTCGGTCGCGCCCTCGTCGAAAACCGGACAGACAAGAATGTGTTCGCCGGAAAGGAAGCAGTCGCTTTCGGGATCGTAGGCGGGGTCCGAAAGAAAGACCGGGCGGATCAGCGGTTCGTTCGCCGCGCGGCAGCGCTCGGCTTCGGCATAGAGGTACGGGACCAGTTTTTCCCGCAGGTCGAACAGCCGCCGGACAGCGGGCAGCAGGTCGGGATAGAGCCACGGCATGGTACTGGGATTTCCCGGTTTCCACGAATGCAGCGTAAAGCGCGGCAGAAACACGCCGTACTGGAGCCAGCGCAAAAAGAGCTCTTCGTTTGGCTTCGGTCCCGCAAAGCCGCCGACGTCCGGTCCGAAGAACAGGAATCCCGTAAGCGCCATGGTCATACACTGCTTGTGGTTTTGGCGAAGCTCCGGAAAGCTTGTGAAATTGTCGCCCGTCCAGGTCGAGGCGACCCGCTGCGTGCCGGCGATCGCGCAGCGCGACACGTTGAAGGGCGTATCCACGCCCGCTTCCAGACACGCCTCGCGGCTTGCCCGCGCCATGAGATACGAAAACAGCGGACGGATGCGCGCCGCGGACACGGGCGTTCCGAAGCCGTCCGCAAGCACGCTCTCGTCCTGCACGCCGTATTCGTTGTTGTCGTTCCAGATGTGCCGGTATCCCTTTTCGACAAGCTGCTGCCTCACGCAGTCTTTCCAGAACGCGTACGCGCCGGGGTTTGTGAAATCGAGAAAGCTTGCCGTGCCGCCCCAGAACGGGAAGCATGCGGGCGTGCCGTCCGCAAAGTGCAGAAACCAGCCGTTTGCCGCGATCGTTTCATACAAGGGGTGATCGGTCAGAAACGCGGGCTTGACGTTTGGGATGAGCTGCGTGCCGTGCGCGTCGAAATACGCCGAAAGCGCTTCGGGATCGGGAATCTTATCCGTGTTCCAATGGAAGACGCAGCGTTTGTCGCCGATCTGCGTATAGCCGCTCGAAAGCCAGAAGCCGCCCGCTTTGATCCCGTTTTCTTCGCACTGCGAGAGAAAGCCCTTCAGCCGCGCGTCCGCGTCCTCTGCGTCGGTATATTCCATGGTGCTGCCGCAGTAGCGAAACGCCCATTTCGGCACGGGGGCGATCCCGCCGAGCATGGCGTTGAACCGCCGGATGATCTCCGTCGGCGTGCCGAGGATCAGATAACAGACGAGGTTTTCCTCGTCAAAGCGGGCCGAGCTGAACGGCTCGAAATAGTTGTCGTGTTCAACGCCGAAATCGACCGCGCCGTTCGAATAGGTATCATAATAGAGCCCGTAGCTTCCCGCGGCGCTGTCACAGATATAGAAGGGAATTTGTTTATACAGGGGATCGCTGTACGCGGCGGAAAAGCCCATCGAATCGGTCGCGGCAAGCGTGAATCTCCGGTTTGCCTTGTTCACGGGACCGCACTTGTCGCCGAGTCCATAGATGCGCTGACCCGGAAAGCGGTCGATATAATGCGCGCTGCCCCTTCCGAGCTCGCCGTCGAAGTTGTACGCAAGCCCGCTGCGGTCGCGATACAGAACGCCTCGTTCGGTCTCCGCCGTAATGCGGAAGTTTTTAAGCTCCACGGTGAAGCGCACGCCGTCGAGCGTGAACGAAACAGTATCCCCGTCCTCCGTGATTGTCGGCGAAACAGGCGTAAAGCCGTCGGCTGCGAGCTTGTCGCGCCCGCAAAGCGGCATTTTTCCGTCCGGGCAGACGCTCCAGGTATGCAGCAGCGGCACGTCTTGACGGATGATCGCCGCGCGCAGGATATGGTCAAAACAATCGAGCCGCGCAATTATGCCGTCCGCTTCATAGACGCGCGCCGACGGAGATGCTTTTTTGAGGCGGAACCGATGATCGTACTTCATGCCTTCGGGTCCCCTTTCGTCAGCATATTGTGAAGCATCGTGCCGTAGTGCGCATGTCCCATCTTCGTGCCGTTTTTCGCGATATGCAGCACGCGGGTACGGACGCCGCCGGCCTTTTTCCACACGGGAAGGTTCGCGCCGTTCGGATTACCGGTTTTCGCGAAGTTTGCAAGATAATCAAGCATTTGTCCGGACGCCTCGCGATCGCGTTCCCCGTAAGGCCGCCAGCTCAGATCCAGCGTGCCGAACGCGTAGCGAAGGTCCGAAGAATGGAAAGCGCGGTTGTCGTCGCCCGGGGCGTTCAGATCGAAGTAATAAATATACGCGCCGTTCGCCCGCCCGAAACGGTTGCCGATGTACGCCATGACCGGCGCGAACATGTCGTTGTTGGTGTAGCCGATGAGACAGTCGACCGGCAGCGGATCCTTGATGAGCTTGTCCACGCCGTCCTTCAAAAGCACACCGTCAATAACCGGCATGGTGTAATAGATCGAGTCCTTGCGGAGCGTTTTGATCGTTTCGACCGCGTCGAACAGCGTTTCAAGCGGCGCGTGTTTTAGTTCGTCGAGCGTTTTGCAGCCCGCAAGCTCCATATACTGCGTCCAGTACGCGCGCGCTGCTTCCGCGGGTTTCGGAAGAGCAAACTTCGGGAACTTGCCTGCGCCGCTCATCATGATCGCCCGGCGGAAAAGCCCCTTCAGATCGTGGTTCAGGCAGAGATACTGGACCGAGATCGCGCCCGCGCTCTGTCCCATGAGCGTGATGTTGTCGGGATCGCCGCCGAAATCCCGGATATGCGCTTTGACCCAGCGGACCGCTGTCAGCTGATCGTCGAGCCCGAAGTTGCCCTCGCGTCCGAGCTGCGCGCGCAGATCGGCGTGGCAGAGATAGCCCAGAGGTCCTACGCGATAGTTTGCAAAGGCGGTGATCACGCCGCGTTCCGCGAGCGCGGACCCGTCGAACGGGCTTTCCCGGTTGATCCCCGAATCGAACCCGCCGCCGTAAAAGTACACGACGACCGGCGCGTTTTCCGCCTCCTTCGGGGCGTAAATATTTAGGTTCAGGCAGTCCTCGCTGTAGGTGAATTCGATCCCCTCGCGGTATTCGCGCTTGTAGAACCGGCGCGTGGGGTGTTCAAGATGCTCATGCACCGCGCGGTTCTGCGGGCAGGCGGGTCCGGGCTTCGTCGCGTCAAGCACGCCGTCCCAACGGTCCACGGGCACTGCGTATGCAAACCGTTCCGCTTTTGCAAACGGCACGCCCATAAAGCGCGCGCACCGTTCGGTTTCCGTGCCGCGCAGCGCTCCGCACGATGTGTTCAGCAGAATCTCCCGATCCATTTCCTTCTCCTCCGTCCGTTTTTCGTTATGCCGCTTTGATCTGTTCTTTCTTTGCCTTTCTGTCCTTCAACAGCCACGGAAGATAGGACAGGAAGAACAGGGCCGTGACCGCCGCCGCCATGAACAGTACGCGCAGCGCGTAGTTTGCCGGCAAAAAGTCCAGGATGGACTTCGTGGCTTCCGGCTTTGCCATATAGAGGTAGTTCGCGTCGCCGCCGATCATGACGTTCGCGGCAAACGCGATCACCGCCATGATCACCGTCGCGGCATACGCCTTCAAAAACGACTTCCACGTCGGACGCATCCCGTGCACGAAGATCATATAAAACACCGCGATATAGCCCGTGGTGTGCTCGATCCAGAACTGGTAATAGCGAAAGCGTGTCGGACCCGTGTACGTGATGACCGTCGGCGTGATAAGCGCGAAGATCGTGCCGGAGAACAGCCAGAAGTACGGGATGTCGAACAGCGTCTGATTCTTTGTGACGAGCATGTAGCTGCCGAAAATGACGCCCCATCCGCACAGCGTGATCGGCAGATGGTCCTGCGGGTTCGCGCCGAGCGACGGCACACCGACCAGACGCCAGAAATAGGACATCTCGCAGATGATCATGACAAGCGCCAGTGCAAGGCGCAGGTTCTTTTCATGTCTGCTGTTTCTGAGCTTTTCACGGAACACATAGATCAGCACGATGACCGCGATCATCAGAAGAATCGGCAGAAAATGCGCAAGCGTGAAGTTTCGGAACTCCGTCTCGTCGCCCTTGCCGAAAAAGTACGCGAAAAAATCCTTCATGGTCCCCTCCTCTTTCATGCTTATTCATTATACCGTTTCCCCGCCGGTTTCACAAGGTCATTGCAACATTTTTCCGGGCGCGGCGTTTTTACTTGAAACAGCGTTCAAAATCTGTTATAATAGTCAGGTATTGATTCTTTTAACCGCCATGACGATCAAGGAGCAGAACGCTATGGATACGCTTGCAGAGTATATTCGCTGGGTCGGGGATCTCGATTTTTGCGCCTATCCGTTCCGGGACGCGGACGCGCTGATCCTGTGCAATATCAGCTATTTCGATCTCACCCCGGTCTTTCGGGACGGGAAGGCGGCGCATCCCGTTTCCGACTGCATTCCGATGATCGAAGCGGGCGAAGCAAAGCTGATGATCACCGGCGGCGACCTCGGCAACGGAAAGATCCTCGAAGCGGCGGCGCGTTCCAGACGCTTCGGCGGTCTGCTTCTCTCCGATTACGCAAACGAGCTCCGCGTCGACCCGCCGCTGCAGTTCTCGGCGGTGACGATCCACGCGCCGGACTTCTCGTTCATCGCCTACCGCGGCACGGACGCATCCATTGCCGGGTGGCGGGAAAACTGCATGATGTCGTTTACGCTGACGGAGGCGCAGGCGCTTTCGCTCGAATACGCCGAGCGCGTGATCGACGACGGCGTGTGGTATATCGGCGGGCACTCGAAAGGCGCGAACCACGCGCAGTACGCCGCCTGTCATCTTTCCGACGAAAAATGGGACAAGGTCCGACACGTCTGGCTTCTGGACGGTCCGGGCTTTTGCCCCGAGGTGCTGGACCCGAAGATCGATGAACGGATCGATCCGAAGACCACGCGCATCATTCCGGAATACGATATCGTCGGCATGCTGTTTGAGCCGAAGATCACCGACACGAAGATCGTGAAGTCGAATCAGCGCGGGATCATGCAGCATTCACTTGCGTCGTGGCTGATCGAATACGGCGGGCTCGCGGTCACGGACCATACCGACCCGGGCAGCGAACGGATCAATCATCTGATGAACGACTGGCTGGAAAGCATTCCGCAGAAGGATCGCCCGGTCTTTATCGGAGAGCTGTTCGACGCGCTGTCCGCGGACGGCACCAAAACGCTCGAGGAGCTCAACCTGGACCGGCTGCAGTCGGTGCTTTTGAAGCTGACCGGCATCAGCGCAACGACCCGGAAGACGATCGCGAAGCTCCCGAACAAGCTGTTGTTTGACGACGCGATCCAGCCGCTGCCGCAGACGAAGGCCGAGAAGCTCAAAGCGTTTCTCTCCGATCTTCGCATCGTCGGCGCCGTATACCTGCTCTCGGGCGTGATCCTGTTTCTCATGTCCGGGTTCCTGTTCGAGCTGACCACGATCATCGTCGTCGCGGCGCTCGCCGTGGTGCAGCTCGTCCTGACGATCCGCAAGCTCATGCAGCAGGGCGGCATGTTCGGCGAAACGCGCGGGCGGTTCTTCGTTCTGATCGCGGTGCTGGCTCTCGCGGCGATCCTGATCTTCAAGGAAAAAGCGATGTTCCTGATCGG
>CAMYWS010000080.1 GCA_947302865.1 uncultured Clostridia bacterium | reverse complement strand
CACGCGCCGCAGATCTTCTGATAATGCCTTGCGTCCGTTCCGCCGGTCATGACGTACGGAATACAGGGAAGATTCGGGAAGACTTCGCCGATGACTTGTTCGACAAGCCGGAACGCGTCGCTGTGCGTATCGACCGGATCGCAATAATCGTATGCGTCGATCACCTTTACTTCGAGGTCGTACTTTTTCGCGAGCCGTTCGATCGCGGCGTTGCTCTCTTCCATACCTTGATGCGGGATGTAGCGGAGGTTCAGCGTCAGCGTCGCCTCCTGCGGAAGCACGTTGCAGCCGTCGGAACCGGTCTGCATCGTCGGCGCGACGGTCGTGCGGAGAAGCGCCGCCGCCTGCGGCGAGATGGACGGCATGAGCTTGACCAAAAGCGGCTTGAACAGCCAGAGATTGCCGAACAGCAGCCGAAGATAAAACGGACCGTACGGCGCCATTGTTTCGAACATCTCCTTTGCCTGCCGGTTCATTGCCGGGCGCATCGGACTGTGCTTGCTCAGATCCGCAACGAACTTGCTCAGCCGCACGATCGGGGAGTTTTTCGGCGGATAGCTGGAATGCCCGCCGTTCGACCTTGCCGAGATCAGAAGATTGCCCTGTCCCTTTTCAAGCACGCCGATCATGGCATAGTTTCCGACGACGCCCGCCATCGGTTCGGTCACGATCGAGCCGCCCTCATCATTGACAAGATACGGCGTTACGCCGCGGCGAACGAGCTCTTCGACAAGCTTCGGACAGCCCGGTCCGCCGACCTCCTCCGTGTTCGAGGTCGAAAGCCAGACGTCCTGCTCCGGCACGAAGCCCTCTTTCAGCAGTTCCTCGACCGCCTGAAAGAACGCCATGACCGAGCATTTCGTATCCGCGCTGCCGCGACCCCAGATCCTGCCGTTCTCGACGTCGCCGGAGAACGGCGGATGCTTCCATTCGCCCTCGGCGGGAACCACGTCCTGATGCCCCATCAGCACGAGCGGACGGTCGTCTGCCTTGCCCTTCCAGTGAAACAGCAGACTGCCGTCAATCTCGATCTTTTCAAGGTTCCGATGCACGAGCGGAAACAGCTTTTCGAGAAGCTCATGAAACCCGAGGAACTTTTCACGCTGCGTTTCGCCTTTCTGCGAGACGGTCTCGTACCGCACCATTTCGGCGAGCGTTTCGGCGTAGATCCGTTCGCGGTCGGGATCGCGTTTCGGTTCCCACGCGGACGTTTTTTTCGGTTTGCAAAGCGTACGAACGACGGCGGCCAGCACAAGGAGCAGCAGCACGCCGAGAATGCCGAGAACGATATACAGCGCGATCATAAGCTGCCCTCTTTTTTCTGCTGCCTGCGGAACGCGAGATACGCGAGCACGATCGCCAGAGCGCCGCTCGGGATGACCATCATGGAGGTCGAACCGATCAGCGACGGCACGAGGATGAACAGCAGCGACATGAACGCGAGCACGATCAGCGCGACCGTGCGATTCATGCGGTAATACTTGCACGCCATCGCGCCGAACAGCGCGGGAACGACGTTTTCAAACGCGGGCTGCAGCGTCGGAGACTGCAGAACCGGCTGCAGCGGGATCATCAGGATCACGCCCGCGGCGAGCACGAGGATGGTCACGAGCGAGGATGTTGCGATCGACAGCGTCGCGATGATCTCGTTCTCCGGCGTGCCGGACTTGACGCCCACGATATCGCGCGCGTTGATCGCGCAGGGGATCTTCATATTGATAAGGTTGCCGGTTATGAACGCGAGATAGCTTCCGCCCGCGCCGAGCATCGGGACGTAGATAAGATACTCGACGATCCCGCTGACAAGGTACACGAGCCCGACGCCTAAAAACGCCTTGACCGCCGCGCCGAGGTTCGGCATCGCGCCGAGGAAAAAGCCGATCGCAAACGGCGCCGCAAGCAGGAGGATCAGCACAAGGACGGTCAGCCAGCGGCCGAGCTTATGCGTCGCGGACAGATATGCTTCATACTTTGTGTTTTTCTGTTCCATATCGCACCTCCTACGAAAGCTTTCCGAGGAAGATCGCGGCGGTCATGGCGATCAGCATGCTGCCGGCGATCGAAAAGCTGTCGATCCAGTCTGCCTTGCACTTTTCCCGGATGAGCAGAAAACCCGCCATTGCCAGCGCGGAAACGCAGGCGACCGCAAGCGGCAGCCAGTCGCCGGTAAAGGTAAACAGTCCGTTTGCGGAAACGATCTGCCCGATATAGCTTGCGATATATGCGGAGACCAGACCGATATGAACATGGCGGTCATTGCCGTGTCGCCGAACGCCTTGAGGTTCAGCTTTTTCTTCTTTCCGTCCGGTTCGGCCGCGTCGGGCTTCGGCAGCACGAGCTTTGTCGAATACGCCCTGCCGTTGAAGATCATAAGCAGCATACCCCAGATGATGCAGAAGCTCATCAGAAGCGCGATCGTCGAAAAGCCGGACGCCGTCATGGCGGATGCGGACAGTTTTTCCATGCCGACCGATTCGGCGGCCGCCTCCGCGACCTGCGTCTCATAGTGCAGCGCGCCGATGACAGAAAGCCGGAGCCACGGCCACGGCGTGCCGAGACTGCCGGAAAGCGCGACGACGCCGAGCAGGATGCCCACGCTCGGCAGCACGGCAAACGTCGCGCTTGCGATGATGACCCGCTTCATCTTCTGAACGTCGATCCCGATCGCCTTGCCCGCGCGATAGGCGCGCACGGCAAAGACCATGCAGATGAGTGCGACGAGCAGAACGATGCCGCCGCAGATCAGGTACATGACCGGACTGTTGAGCTTTGCCAGAACTTCCATTCCGATTCCCCCTTTGCTTCCCCGTAACGGGGCCCTGAAAATAGTATATCATATAGTGCGCCGCTTGAAAAGCACCGGAATGTCGTATTTTGCCGCAAAAACCGCGCGGGCGGGGAAGGATGAACGGAAAGAACGGCGGACCGACCGGCCGAACCGGAGGGGCGAACCACGCTTCTTTTCGGATCGCGGCGCGTTTCTCCCTTGCGTTTCAAAATAATATCGTGTAAAATCATATACAAAGAGACACGAAGGGGGTGACGACCATGAAAACGTGGACCAGGGAAGAACGCTACCGCGTGCTGAAAAGCCCGGAGGAGATCCGCGATCTCCATACGCGCACCGCACTGTCTGATTACCGCCAGCAGTATCATATCCAGCCGGTCACGGGGCTTCTGAACGATCCGAACGGCTTCGTGTTCCACGACGGCGTCTGGCATCTGTTCTATCAATGGTGTCCGTGGGGCGCGGTGCACGGGCTGAAATACTGGTATCACACCGTGTCCAGGGACCTTGTGACATGGAAAAATGTCGGACCCTGCATCCGTCCGGACACGGAATACGACAACAAAGGCGCGTATTCCGGCTCCGCGCTGCCGACCGAGGATTCGGTCTGGCTGTATTATACCGGCAATCACCGCGACGAGGACTGGACGCGAAAGCCCTATACCTGCCTTGTAAGGCTCAGGGACGACGGAACGGCGGAGAAGCTTCCGCCGCTGTTCGGACCGAATCCCGCGTATACCGAGCATCAGCGCGATCCGAAGATCATTCATAACAAGGAAAACGGCAGGTATTATCTCGTCATCGGCGCGCAGACCGCGGACAGAAAGGGCTGTGTGCTCGTCTACCGGTCCGAACAGCCGACGGAAGGATGGGAATTCGCGGGGCAGCTCAAAGTCCCCGGCTTCGAGGACTTCGGCGATATGTGGGAATGCCCGTCGATCGAGACGATCAGCGGATACGACGTGCTGATCTTCTGCCCGCAGCACCTGAAGCTGCCGGGACGCGGGGACAGCGTGCACCATAACGGGTATCTTTTGGGGCACATGAACTGGGAAACGCTGACGTTCGCACCGGACAATACACGCTTCCATGTGCTGGATTTCGGCTTCGATTCCTACGCCGCCGAATGCGCCGCAAACCCGAACGATCAAAACAAGGCGACGCTGGTCGCGTGGATGGGTCTGCCGGACGCCTCCTATCCGACAGACGAGGAGGACTGGTCCGGGTGTCTGACGCTCCCGCGCGAGCTGCGCGTCCGGGATCGCCGCCTGATCCAGCAGCCGCTGGACGCGCTGCGCGCGCTTCGCGGGATGAAGATCGACCTCGAATCGACCGACCTTCTGCCGCGCGTGTGCGAACTGGAACTCATCAGCCGCGGCGGCGATCTCAAACTGCATCTGTTCGCAAAGGCGGACGGCTCGGGCGGGCTTCGCATCGACTATGACGAGGCGAAAAAGGAGATCACGGTGGACCGTTCCGAAATGTTGCGCCGCTTCAATACGGAACAGGGTGAATCGCGCACGCGCCCGCTCCCGAAGGGACTCAGCCACCTTCGCATCTTCATCGACCGCAGCTCCGTCGAGATCTTCGTCAACGACGGCGACGCGGTGTTTTCCTCGCGCATTTTCCCGACGCCGGGCGAAAAACGGCTGATCGCGCAGGGCGACGTTTCGATCCATCTGTGGGAGCTCGAACGCGCGGTCGTCGACGACTTTGCGGTGGAATAAAGCAAAGAGATGGTTTTGTGAAGGGGCGATCCGGACGGATCGCTCCTTTTTGCATGCAAAACATACCGACAGTAGAAAAATAAATATCTTGTTAGTATGAACGGTCGGTTTACAATTTTCGTCGATTCCTGTATGATGATACCGTAGGAACGATATGGGGGACGGATCGTATGGAAATGAAACTTGCGGAGAACATTCGCAGATTCCGAAAGGAACGGTCGCTGACGCAGGAGCAGCTTGCCGAGGTGTTGATGGTAACGGCGGGCGCCGTCTATAAATGGGAGGCGGGGCTTTCCGTGCCGGATATCGCCTTGATCGTGGAAATGGCGGACTTTTTCGATACCTCCGTGGACGCGCTGCTCGGCTATACCTTGAGGGACAACCACGTCGACGCGATCGTAAAGCGCATGCGGGAATGCCGCCGCAGAAAGGATCGGGAAGGGCTTGCCGAGGCGGAGAAAGCGCTGAAACGGTATCCGCACTCGTTTCAGATCGTAAAGGAAAGCGCCGCGATCTTTCGCGCGTTCGGCATTGAATGTAAGGATAAAGCAATGCTTCACCGCGCGCTGGAGCTGCTCGAACGATCCCGTCTGCTGCTCGACCAGAACACGGATCCGGAGATCAATGACCAGACGATCTGCGCAAAGATCGCGGAAACGTATCTGGGACTGGATGAAGTGGATAAGGGAATCGAACTGATGAAGCAGAACAACGCCGGCGGGCTTTTCAACAGCAAGATCGGGAATACGCTCGCCCAGATCGACCGTGCGGAGGAGGCGGCGCCGTATCTTTCGGAGGCAATGGCAAAACTCACCGCGGATCTGTGCAACATCGTCAGCGGATATATGAACGTTTTCGGTCAGAGAAGAGATTTTGCTTCCGCCGAAGCGATCCTGGACTGGGGCGTCGACGTTCTTTCGGGACTTCGCATGGACGGCAAGCCGAACTTTTTCGACAAGGTGAGCAGCGCTTTTCTTGCGGCAAAGGCGCAGGTGCAGTTTGAAGCGGGAGACGCCGACGCCGCGCGCGAGTCCCTGATAAAAGCGAAAAAACTTGCCGTAATCTTCGACGCATCCCCGAGCTATGACGAAAGCGATATCCGCTTTATCGACCGCATCGAGGGCGCAAGCGTCCACGACGACATCGGCGCGACGGCAATGGACGCGATCCAGAGCGTCGTCGACGAATATGAAAAGGAAGCGTTTACCGCGCTTTGGAACAG
>CAMYWS010000079.1 GCA_947302865.1 uncultured Clostridia bacterium | reverse complement strand
AGCTGTCCGGCCTTTTCCTCAACGGTCATGCGGCCGACCAGTTCTTCAGCAAGTTGTCTCGCCCGTTCACGCGTCATACTTCGTTCTCCCTCCGGCTGCGTTCAGCTCAGTCGTTTGACTGTTTCCCCTTCCAGAAGCTTTCCCTGCACGGTGATGTGCTTCGGCGGCGTCGTGCGGGGATGCTCGATCCGTTCAATGAGCTGTTCTGCGGCGATCCTTCCGAGGTCTTCCGTATTCTGCTGCCATGTCGTCAGCTTCGGACTGACCATCTTCGCCATATGGATGCCGTCGTATCCGACGATCGAAATATCCTCCGGGACCCGAAGGTCTTCCTCGTAGATCGCGTTGATCCCTCCGATATAGGAGTAATCGTCGGAAAACAGGATGCAGGTCGGTCTCTGCGGCAGAGCGAGGAGGCGCTTGGTTGCCGCATAGCAGCTGACCGGTTCATGATACTCACATTCTTCGACGTATTCGTCCGGGATCTTCAGCCCGAGCGCTTCGCACGCGCGGTAAAATCCCGTAAGCCGATTTTCCGTCACCGCCGTCCGGTTTCCGTGTATATAGGCGATGCGGCGGTGGCCTTTCCCGTACACATACCGGACAAGAGCTTCCACCCCGCGCATGTTGTCGGAGAGAACCGCGGGACGGTTGTTGAATTCGTGATCCAGCGTGATGGTCGGAATGTCCGAGAGAATCAGTTCCTGGATCATCGGATCGAGGAAGTCCGCGCAGATGATCGCAACGCCGTCGAGTCCTCTCGCACGCGCGTGCTGCAGATAGGTGGTATCCGCAGGACCTAAGTTGCTGCTCAGAAACGTAATGTCGTATCCGCAGCGTTCCGCCTCCATCCGGAAGTAATTCAGCGTGGAAGCAAAGTACTCATGCATGAAACCGCTGTTGGACAGATCCGAGAACAGGATCCCGATGCTGTAGGTCCGATTGGTCTTCAACGCGCGCGCAGCGGTGTTCGCCGTATAGCCCAGTTCCCTCGCTGCCTGCCGAACGCGGGCAGCCGTCTCCGCGTTGACGTCGCTGTGACCGTTGAGCGCTTTGCTGACGGTAGCGCGGGATACGCCGCATCTTTTTGAGATGTCCGTGATCGTGACCATTCCGCGCCCCCTTCCCGCCCTCTTCGGGAAATCTGAAATCGATTTCGTTTCTCAGAGCCGTTTTTTTGATGAAAAAGCTGAAAACTCGACTTAATCGATTTCGATACTTGTATTATATATGGTCTTTTTATGCCCGTCAAGCCCCATTATATAAAATAATTCACATGATTTGCAAAAAAAATGCATATTTACCCTTTACAAACGCGGAGAATTCCTATATAGTATATTTAGAACTTAATCGTTTTCGAAAAACGATCGTTCCGAAAGAAAAGAGGATTGTCATGCGATACGGCTATTTCGACGACAACGCGCGGGAATATGTAATCACCCGGCCCGACACGCCTTTGCCCTGGATCAATTATCTGGGCAGCGAAGGGTTCTTCTCGCTGATCTCCAACACCTGCGGCGGCTATTCTTTTTACCGGGACGCAAAGCTTCGGCGCATCACGCGCTTCCGCTACAACAACGCGCCTCACGACGACGGCGGACGCTGCTTCTATATCGCAGACGGCGATACCGTATGGAGCCCCGCCTTTCTGCCCGCCGGAACGTCTCTCGACAGCTATCGCTGCCGCCACGGGCTGGGCTATTCCGTCTTTGAAGGGGAAAAACGCGGCGTTCAGGCGTCGCTCACCGTCATGGTCCCTATGGACGCGCCGCTGGAGCTGCAGAAGCTGACGCTGACCAATACATCTGATGAAGAAAAGCATCTCTCGGTCTACGGCGCCGTGGAGTGGTGCCTCTGGAACGCGGTGGACGATTCCGCGAACTTCCAGCGGAACTGGAACATCGGCGAGGTGGAGATCGAAGGCGGCACCGTCTATCACAAGACCGAATACCGGGAGCGCCGGAACCACTACGCGTTCTATTCCGTCAATGCGCCGATCGACGGCTTCGATACCGACCGGGATACGTTTCTCGGTCGTTTCCGCGGCTGGCGCGAACCGCAGGCGGTTGAACACCGTACCTCTTATAACAGTATCGCCTCCGGCTGGGCGCCGATCGCCGCGCTGCGGCTGGATCTTGACCTGAAGCCATGCGAATCCAAGTCGTTCCTCTTCCGTCTCGGCTATGCGGAGAATCCGCAGGAAGAAAAGTTCTCCGCGCCGAACGTGATCAACAAGGAGCGTGCGCACGCGCTGCTCGCCGCCTATGAGACCGCCGAACAGTTCGACAGGGCTATGGACGAACTGAAGCAGTACTGGACGGAGCTTCTCAGCCGGTTCAATGTGCGGAGCAGCGAGGAAAAACTGGACCGGATGGTGAATATCTGGAACCAGTATCAGTGCATGGTGACGTTCAACATGAGCCGCAGCGCTTCCTATTATGAAAGCGGCATGGGGCGTGGCATGGGCTTCCGCGACAGCTGCCAGGATCTGCTGGGCTTTGTCCACCTCATTCCCGGGCGGGCGCGGGAGCGGATCATCGACATCGCTTCCATCCAGTTCCCGGACGGCAGCACCTATCACCAGTATCAACCGCTGGACAAACGGGGCAACGCGGATGTGGGCGCCGGCTTCAACGACGATCCCCTGTGGCTCGTAGCGTGTACGTGCGCCTATATCCGGGAAACCGGCGACTTCTCCATTTTGGACGAACCGACGCCTTTCAACAATGAAAAGGGCACCGAAGCGCCGCTTCTGGAACATCTGCGGCGCAGCGTCAACTTTACCGTGACCCACCGCGGTCCGCACGGGCTGCCCCTCATCGGTCGGGCGGACTGGAACGATTGTCTGAATCTGAACTGCTTCAGCCACACGCCCGGCGAGAACTTCCAGACCTGCTCGAACTTCGAGAGCGGCAAGGCGGAGAGCGTGTTCATCGCGGGGATGTTCGTGAAATACGGCAAGGAATACGCGGAGCTGATCGGGCGTCTGGGACTTTCCGGCGAGGCCGAAGACGTCCTTTCCGCCGTGAACGAGATCGAGACCGCCGCGAAGACCGCCGGCTGGGACGGCGAATGGTTCCGCCGTGCCTACGACGCCTTTGAGCGTCCCGTCGGCAGCCGGCAGAACGACGAAGGTCAGATCTTTATCGAGCCGCAGGGCTTCTGTGTGATGGCGGGCATCGGCGGCAGAGAATACGGGATAAAGGCGCTGGCTTCCGCCCGGAAATATCTGGGCAACGCGTTCGGCATGGAGGTCCTGCACCCCTGCTATACGACCTATCGGGACTATCTCGGCGAAATCTCCTCCTATCCCCCCGGGTATAAGGAGAACGGATCCGTGTTCTGCCACAACAATCCCTGGGTCACGCTGGCATACTGCGCGATGGACGACGGCAACGCCGCGTTTGATCTGTATACGCGCAACGCGCCCGCCTATATCGAGGACAAGAGCGAGATCCACCGTACCGAGCCCTATTGCTACAGCCAGACCATCGCCGGTCGGGACGCGCAGAACTACGGCGAAGCCAAAAACTCCTGGCTCACCGGCACGGCCGCATGGTCCTTCGCAGCCGTCAGTCAGGGGATTTTGGGCATCCGGCCCGACTATGACGGATTACGTATCCGCCCCTGCCTGCCGGACGTCATGGACGGCTTCAAAGTCTGCCGCACATTCAGAGGCGTGCGCTATGAGATCACGGTCCGCCGCGGCGAAGAAAAGGGTCTTACGGTGGACGGCAGACCCGTGACGGGAGATCTGATCCCCCTCTGCGACGGACCCGTCTGCAGCGTCGCCCTCATCATCTGATGACTTAACCCTGTCCCCGGCGCACTCCACGCTTTGCCCGGGGCAGGTAAAAGAAAGGAGAAAACCGCCTTGTTCAGCGGTGCGGCAGCGTGGAGACCTGCCGTAAGGTCCGGAGGATCTCGCTTCCTCCGGGCGAGACGGGGATGCGAAGGCTGAACCGTTATGAGCAAAAAAGATGGCAACCGTACAACTCAGGAACATCAAGAAGGTCTATCCCTTTATCAGCGGGGAGCAGAAAAAGTCCAAAAAGAAGAACGCCAAACCCGAAAAGAAGTTCAATCTGCAGATCACGGACGAGGGCGTCGTCGCCGTACAGCAGTTCAGTCTGGACATCGCGGACAAAGAGTTTATCGTGCTCGTCGGTCCCTCGGGCTGCGGCAAGTCCACGACCCTGCGCATGGTGGCGGGGCTCGAAGAGATCACCGACGGCGATCTTATCATCGACGGACAGCGCGTCAACGACGTCGCGCCGAAGGATCGCGACATCGCCATGGTCTTCCAGAACTATGCCCTGTATCCCCACATGACCGTGTACGAGAATATGGCGTTTTCCCTGAAGCTCCGCCACGTGCCCAAGGAAGAGATCGACCGGAAGGTGAGAGAAGCGGCAGAGATTCTGGACATCACACAGTATCTGAAGCGGAAGCCCAAAGCCCTGTCCGGCGGTCAGCGGCAGCGTGTGGCCATCGGCCGCGCCATCGTCCGGGCGCCGAAAGTCATGCTGATGGACGAACCGCTCAGCAACCTGGACGCCAAACTGCGCAACGAGATGCGCGCCGAGATCATCAAACTGCGGCAGCGCATCGACACCACTTTTATCTACGTCACGCACGACCAGACCGAGGCCATGACGCTCGGCGACCGGATCGTCATCATGAAGGACGGCTATATCCAGCAGATCGGCACGCCGCAGGACGTCTTCAATCACCCCGCAAATCTGTTCGTGGCAGGGTTCATCGGCATGCCCGTGATGAATTTCTTCGACGCGGAACTCGTCCGTGAGGGCGGAAAATACTTCGTGGAGGTAGGCGGCTTCCGGACGGAGCTGCCCGCCGAGAAGGAAGAACGGCTTCTCAACAATGACGTGCAGAGCCAGACTGTCACCCTCGGCATACGTCCCGAGCACACCGACGTCACCGACACGGGCATCGAAGCCACGGTGGACGTCGCCGAAATGATGGGCTCCTCGGTCCATCTCCATGTGAACGCCGAAGATCGGGATGTGATCATCATCGTACCCACCGTCGACATGAAAGGCAACTACCGGATGGGTGACACGGTCCGCTTCTCCTTCAACGGCAAAGTGGTCCACGTCTTCTCCAAGGAAACCGACAGGAACCTCGAGTTCTGAGCATATACATTTCTGTTCCCTCCTGAACAAAACCGGCCGGATGCGCGCAACGGCCGGTTTTGTTGTACCGGAAGAAACGATCGCCGTAAGCAGTATGAACGGAACTGCACCCTCCCGGCGGGGAAGCCGAATATTCTGCATTGCAATGCTGTATGATGTGCAATTGCCCGACAGTTCCTCAGCTCAAAGCATCTGTAAAATGATTTGAAAACAGAAAAGCATCCTGTCTGATGACCGCGTTCGCCGCAGTCTGTGCCCCCTTATTCTACCGTAACGCTTTTTGCGAGGTTCCTGGGTTTATCGACATCAAGCCCCTTGGCGACGCTTGTATAGTATGCAAGCAGCTGCAGCGGTATGATCGCGATGCTGCCGATAAAATGCGGGTCGGTATTCGGCACGTAGACCGTGAAGTTTGCCGTTTCCTCGACGTTGTAGTTGCCGTAGCCGGTGAGCCCCATGAGATACGCGCCGCGCGCCTTGCACTCTGCCATGTTGCTGACGGTCTTTTCAGCCAGACTGTTCTGCGTGAGCACGCCGATGACGAGCGTTCCTTCCTCGACGAGGCTGATTGTGCCGTGCTTCAGTTCGCCCGCGGCGTACGCTTCGCTGTGGATGTAGGAAATCTCCTTCATCTTGAGGCTGCCCTCGAGGCAGATCGCGTAGTCGAGCCCGCGTC
>CAMYWS010000078.1 GCA_947302865.1 uncultured Clostridia bacterium | reverse complement strand
AAGTACGCGACCCAGCCGACCGCGAGCACTGCCGTGATCAGCGCGTCGACAATGCGGTTTTTGACGCGCGCGGCAAGCGTGATGACAAACGGAGCGGTCATCGTGACGACGCGTGCGGTATCAGGAACGTGCCCGCAGAGAGCGGTCATCGGGATCGTAACCGCCATCAGCAGCGTAAATGACGACGGGATCGTTTTGCAGGCAAGCAGGAACATGACAAGCGCAAAGAGCACGTAAACAAGCTGTGCCGCGTACGTGCCGAACAGGATCGCGGTGCTGCTGCCGCCGACCGTCCGTACAAGAGAGAATCCCGAATCGAGCCATGCAAACAGCGTGCCGGTCCCTTCGCCGGTTCTGCCGAGCGCGATGTTATACAGCAGCATCGCATCGCCGAATCGGATCCTGCTGTACAGCATGACGAGCCCGATGCCGAGCGGGATGAAGAGGATCGAAAGCGTGCTCAGGATCTGACGGATGATATAGCCCTTCCCGACCGTGCGGCTGCTGCGCACGTTGCCGTACAGGTACGATACGTAGCTTGCGACGACCGGAAAAAACAACAGCGCGCCGAGTGCGTGCGTGAGCACTGCAAGGAACGCGAACAGGTTCGCAAGCAGGAACCTGTTCCGCCGTAAAAACAGCAGCGTCAGCACGGAAAACAGCAGAAACAGCCCGTCCGGCACGGTGCCCATCAGCGTGAGCGCGTACGGCATCAGCAGAAAATAGCGGACGGCCCTGCGCGCCGCGCGCCGGTCGAAATCAAGCTGGACGAGATAATAGAGCGCGACCGCGGCAAGCGCCGTAAAGAGGTACGAACCGATGAAGCGCGCGTGGTTGAAGTTGACTGTGACGATCCAGAAGACATTTGAAAGATATCCGTACAGTGGGAACGCGGTCTCCGCATGATAGAAATCGAGCCAGAGCCGCTGTACCTCGAAGAACGTGCCCGTAAACCCAAACAGCGCGTAATGTACGATGTACGTCAGCGGGAACTCCAGAAGCCGTACGGCAAGCACGATGAGGAACAGCTTTGTAAGCTCCCGCGTGCCGCAGCGGCGAAAAGTGCGGTCGCCTTCGCGCTTCATGTGCGGCTCCTCGCCCGTCAGCATCGACACGAGCGTCGGAATGAGCCGTACGCATCCCGCGCCGAACAACAGCACAAGGACGGCGGAGACCGCCACGGTCTCTATATAGACGGGCGGTCTCTGCAACAGCGAAAGACCGTACAGGATAACGAGCACGGTCAATACGCAGATCTGTATGGATATTTCAAGGATGCTTCTTTTTCGCACAGATTATCGCAATGCTTTCGGTCTGCCGAAGACCTCGGAAAAGATGACGCCGCGCAGGATGTTCTCCGACGTCAGGTCCAGATCCGCCGCGCTGTTTTGAAGCGCGGGCACGCGCCGCTGTACGCCGTACGCTTCGGGCTTTGCTGCCGTATCGGAATCCAGCGAGCAGTCTTCATGCTCCGGATGCTGCCACGGCGGCGTCGGCGCATTCTTCGAATCGGGACGCAGAGAGCAGTCGTCGTGCTGCGGATGCGACTGTTTCGGCGTCTTCCCCTTTGTCGGCGCGGTCCTGGCCTGCTGAACGGTCGGCGTCATTCTCGGCGTGGGAGCCGCCTCCCGTACAGGGGGAACCTGTACGGAAGGTCTCACGGGCGTGTACGGCTTCGGTTGGGATGCATCCTGTTTTGTCTGCATCTGTTCCGCGCGCCGCTGCGCCTCCGCACGCTTATTCTGTTCCGCCGTTTTCTTCGTAGCCGCGATCACGATACCGATCACGATGAACGGCAAAACAAGGAAGAAAGGCATGGTTTAGTTTCCTTTCTTGTCCGACGCGGGCGCTGCCGACCGGCCGATGGCGGTACGCATCTCGGTATCGGACATGACGTTCTTCATGTTGTAGTAATCCAGTACGCCGAGCTTACCGTCACGCAGCGCTGCGGAGATCGCCTGCGGGACCTCTGCTTCCGCCTCGATGACGCGTGCGCGCATGCGCTGCACTTCCGCGATGTTCTCCTGTTCCTGCGCGACTGCCATGGCGCGGCGTTCCTCCGCCTTTGCCTGCGCGATGCGCTTGTCCGCTTCCGCCTGGTCGATCTGCAGCTGTGCGCCGACGTTTCTGCCGACGTCCACATCCGCGATGTCGATGGAAAGGATCTCAAACGCGGTTCCTGCGTCAAGGCCCTTCGAAAGGACGGTGCGGGAGATGGTATCCGGGTTCTCAAGGACTTCCTTGTGACTCTTTGCGGAACCGACGGTGGTGACGATGCCCTCGCCGACACGCGCGATGATCGTTTCCTCACCCGCGCCGCCGACGAGACGGTCGATGTCCGCGCGGACCGTGACCTTCGCCTTTGCGCGAAGCTCGATGCCGTCCATCGCGACCGCCGCGATGATCGGGGTTTCGATGACCTTCGGGTTGACGCTCATCTGCACGGCGTTCAGCACGTCGCGGCCTGCGAGGTCGATCGCGCAGGAACGCTCGAAGTCGAGCGGAATGCCCGCGCGCTGCGCCGCGATCAGGGAATCGACGACGCGGTTCACGCTTGCCTTGCCGTTTGATTTGCCGCCTTTTGCAAGGTAGTGCGCCTCGAGTTTGTTCATCGGGAGCTTAAGACCGGCTTTGGTCGCCTTGATCATCGGGTTGACGATGTCCGCGGCATTGACCTTACGGATGCGCATACCGATGAGATCGAAGAGCCCGATCTTGACGCCGCTCGCCGCTGCGGAGATCCAGAGTCCGATGGGCACGAACGAAAAGAAGATGATCAGAAAGATGACGACTGCTGCGCCGATGATCCAGGGAATAAATGGTTGCATAAGTTCCTCCTGTTAAAATAGTCGTAATATGTGCAAAACGCCCATAATGAGCAGAATCGCCGCCGGGATCGCAACGACGAGCGCGATCCATTGGTTCCGGACGGTCTTCGGCTCCGCGGGGGGCGCGGGCTCCTGTTCGTCCGGGGTCGCGACGCCGCACTTCGGACAAACGTCCGTCGTGTACAGAACGCCGCATTGCTTACAATACTTCATCGTACCGTAATCTTGGGACCGTCGACCGCGATGACCGTGATCTCCGTGTCTCTCTCGGTAAAGGTCGCCTGCGTTTCGACCGAATAGCGTTTGCCGTCGATCAGGGCGATCCCGCTCGGGCGAAGCGGCGTCAGCGCAACGCCGGTCTTGCCGATCAGCGTTTCGGGCGTCGTATCATGCAGCTTAATCGCCTCGGATTCGATCTGATCCTTCAGCACGATCGGAGATCGGAACAGAAGCCCGTTTTTCATGGATCGCATGAAGATGATAACCATCACGACCAGGATGAGACCGAGCACGATCGTGACGAGAGTCGCTACAAGCGGCGGTGCCGACATGAACTGCATAACACAGACTGCGATCAGGCAAAGGACGCCGCAGATGCCCGATACGCCGAAGCCGGGCAGGAACAATTCGCCTATGAGGAATGCGATCCCCAGTATGCTCAGGATCAGGCACGGGACCCAAAGCGATCCGAATACGGTTGCCATGTGACTACCTCCTTGTTTTCTGCGTACAGTATATCATACGGTTATCATGATGAAAAGTGTTTTTTTATATTTGTTTTCTTCCGCTATTTATGCTATAATCGCAAAATAAGAGGTGCTAATGGTTCGTTTGCTTGCAAAATGGTTCATACGGGAGAAGGAATCCGATCCGCCGGAGCGCGTGCGAAGCGCGTACGGCGTGCTTTCGGGCTGCTTCGGGATCTTTCTGAACCTTATTTTATTTACGATCAAGCTCGTGTTCGGTCTTCTTGCGCGCGCCGTCTCTCTGCAGGCAGACGCGTTCAACAACCTTGGCGACGCGGGTTCCTCCGTCATCGCGCTGTTCGGCTTCCGCATCGCGTCCAAAAAGCCCGACCGCGAACATCCGTACGGACACGGGCGGTTCGAGTATATCGCGGGCATGCTCGTTTCGGTTGCGATCATCCTCATGGGCTGGACGCTGTTCCGGAACGCGCTCGACATCGTGATCCACGGCGGCGAGCCGGCGTATACGACACATTTTGTGCCGTCCGTCTGCGTCATGGGCATCTCGATCCTCGTGAAGCTGTACATGTTTTATTATAACCGCGCGCTCGCGAAACGATTCGGTTCTCCCGCGCTGAAGGCCGTCGCGTTCGACTCCCTTTCCGATACCGCCGCGACGTTCGCGGTACTCGTTTCCGCGCTCATCACGCACTTTTTCGTTCTGCCCGATTGGGTCCGTCCCGACGCGTGGAGCGGAATCCTCGTGTCGCTTTTCATCCTATATACGGGGCTGAAGTCCATCCGTGAGACGGCCGCGCCGCTCCTGGGCCGTCGTCCCGATCCCTCGTTTGTGGAAGCGATCGAAAAAGCGACCCTGTCTTTTGAAGGGATCGGCGGCGTGCACGACGTGATCGTTCACGACTACGGTCCCGGGCGCGTGTTCGTCTCTCTGCATGCGGAGGTCGGCGCTTCCGCCGATATCCGCGAGGTGCACGAGATCATCGACAACGCCGAGCGATATCTTTCCGAACAGTTCCGGTGCAGCGCAACGATCCATATGGACCCGATCATTACCGACGATACCGAGACCGCACGGCTTCGCGAACGCGCCGAAGCGATCGTTTCCGGCGTCGACGCCGCGCTGTCGATCCACGATTTCCGCGTCACGCGCGGTCCGTTGGTGAAAACGCTGCTGTTCGACGTCGCCGTGCCGTTCACATACGCCGGCGCAGACGATGCGCTGCGGGAACGGATCGAAACAGCCGTCGCGGACGGAATCCCCGGCTGCCGCGCCGCCGTGACCGTCGACCGCGTCGACGCAGCGTCCGAAGGAGGTCATGCATGAAACCCGTACTCTGTCTCGGCGATATCTGCGCCGATCTCATCATCCCCTACGCCGACGCGCTGAAGGCGAAAGCCGGCGTCGACGCTTCGCAGCTTTCCGCCGACGTCCGTCCCGCGGAGGGCGGCAGCTCCGCAAACACCGCCTGCGCGATCGCGCGGCTCGGCGTGCCGGTTATGTTCTGCGGGACCTGCGGAAACGACGCGTACGGACATATGCTGAAAAACGGGTTGGAACGCGAGGGCGTCGATACGTCGCTTTTGCGCATGGACGAGGACAAGCCCACGCAGCTCGTACTGCTTGTGCTGAACGAACAGAACGACCGCACCGCGTTCGCCTGCCCCGCGCACCTCGGCTCGCAGCACTCGATCCTTGCCTCTCAGATCCCGGACGATATCACGGAGAGCATTTCGTGGCTGCACGTCAACGGCATGATGCTGCGCGAGGAACCCGCCGCGTCGACGCAGCTTGCGCTGATGCGCCGCTGCAAAGCCGCCGGTATCCCCGTTTCCTTTGATATCAACGTGCGCGTCGAAGCGCTGAAAAGCCCGGCGTTCTTTGAAAATCTGCACGAGGCGAACGACGCCGCGGATTACGTTCTGGGCTCTGCGGTCGACGAGATCCCGATGCTTGCGAACGAACACGACGCCGTGCTTGCGGCAGGGAAGCTCTCCGAACGCGGCGCCGCCGTCATCGCGCGAAGCGGCGATCAGGGCGCGGACCTGTATCGCGGAGATTCGCATCTGCATTCCCCCGCTTTCCCTGTCGCCGTCGCCGATACCGTCGGCGCGGGCGACACCTTCGACGGAGCGTTTATCGCCGCGATCCTTTCGGGCTGTTCCGACGCGGACGCGCTTAAAATTGCCAACGCCGCCGCCGCGATCTGCGTATCCAGGCCGAGCGGCAGAGGATCCCCCACGCGCGCAGAGCTTGACGCATTTTTGACGGATCATGCTTAAGCACCGGAAACGGTGCTTT
>CAMYWS010000077.1 GCA_947302865.1 uncultured Clostridia bacterium | reverse complement strand
CCTCCTCGTCATAATCTACATCAATATCGGTTCTATCGCTTTCCTGCGATTCCCCGTCGCCGAAAATCACCGAATATGCAAACGCGATTTCGATCCCGTCCAGCTTTCCGTCGCCGTTCAAATCAAACAGATCAAAGATACCGTCAAACACTGCCTTATCCTCCTTTTCAGATCGCTTCCCGCATCGCGTATACGGCAGCCAGTTCTCTTGCGTACCGTCTTACGTTCCGGATCCGCTTCTTGCCGTCGTACACCGCCTTCTCGGAGAGTTCCTTTTCCGTCCAAACACTGCTGCGCTTTTCCTCCACGATGCGGTTACAGACGGCGTCGTACTCCTGCATCTGTTCCCGCTTGCTTTTGCACCGCAGATAGGGATCGTATCGGTTCACCTCCCGGAGATCGTCGTACTCGAATGGGTCCACTTCCCTTACGGACAGGATCGCGTCCTTGTGATCGTGCTTCACTCTGGGATAATCCCGCGTTGCCGCAGCCGCTTCCGACGCCGTTTCCGCTCTGACGGCAAACCCGATCGGGATGTAGTACCCTCTGCCGACGTGTCCGCACTTTGCCGTTACCTCATAGTACCGCATGGTGAACCTCCTCATAAAGATGAATTCTTGCGAAGCAAGGCGTCCTGTTTCCTTTCTTCGGCTCTATTATCCGACATCATCTGTCCCATAAATCGGAACATAAGCGTTTTTGTCCGATAACTTCGGAAAAAAGCTTCAACAATGCCTGCACGTCCGCACGGATCGATAAGAATCTCTCGCTTCGTGTTCCGTCTCCATTCATATAAAGGCGGCGATTGATCTCGATCATGATCGAACCGACGCGCTTGTCTCTTTGATAAAAGCGCATCGGAACGATCGTACCCGCGAACGGCGCATTGATCGCCGTCGAATACCCGCGCGTCTTCAAAAAGCGAACGGCCGTTTCGGTCAGATCATCCGGCGTATGGCACGGATCCGTCCCGATGCAAAAGTCCGGACGCTGCGGCTTTTGATCCGGTTCATACGACAGCGGTATTGCAGGAAAAGAATGACCGTCCACAATCAGACACCGACCGTTCCGATCGAGGACTTCCTGCACTGTATCCGTCAATACTTTATGATGCGGGTCATAGTACGTCCGAAGGATCCGTTCACGGGAAGCATCATCGACATGTCTCAGGACGGCGCCGCTGTGCGTGCGTGTGTATACGGCGCCCATTCCGACCGCGGACATGGATTCCTGTTTGTCGTCACGAAACCGCTCCGGATCGCAGACAAGCCGGCTGACGGGAAAAACGACGGACGGATAACAGCCGCAGAACAGCTCGTCGCAGTAATGATCTGTCGTCTTCAAAAGCTCGTCATCGGGATCGCATTGAAAAGCGCCGCGTTCCGTATCCGGAATGAATGTCGACGCGTGCGGAACATGGATCACAACCGAAGACCGTTCCATGATCTTCACCTTTCGCGGAAAACGCGGCTCGGTCTGTCACGGCGGATGACGTATTTCCGGTCGCCTGCAAGATATTTCGCATAGTCGATCCAGACAGTCGGAACGACCGGTTTCATTTTGCCGTTCAGGCGAAACGCCTCATGTCCGACGAATCCGTGATGCCCGATCGTGAAATCGTGATGGACGGCAATGAGATCGTTATACGGCGATTCTGTCGGCTTTTTGCCGTCACGAAAAACAAAGCCCTCCTGTTCCGCGTTCTGCAAAAACAGATCGCAGACGGCTTTGCTGCAAAGAAAGACGTTGATGTTTCCTTTTGTTTTGAGCAGGTTCAGAATGGTTCGCATGTTTGTGTCCTCCGAAAAGAGATTTACCTATTCGGAGCACACAAAAGCACCCATCGAACCCGACGGGTGCTGATTCGCGTTTTTGATCAAACCCATCGGTCAAGCTTTGGCACCTTACCCCATGGGGCAGGTTGTCGTGCGGTCAACGAGCTTGTCTCTCGCGCACTCTTTATAGGCAGGGAGATCATACCATACGGATTGATCTTTGTCAACTTCGGTTTGATGTGACGCAGTAATCTCATTTCTCGGATCATACACAGTAAAAAAGAGCCTTGCGGCTCCTTTTGACTGACTTCCGTCGTTTGAAAGAGAGGATCGGTCGGCGGTAACGGTTCGGGTTGCCGAATCTTCCCGCACTCCTGTCACGCAGCGGCTCTCTGTTTCAAAAGTTATTCACCGGTTGCTGGCGACAGTCTTTCCAGTATTTCTTTCGCGCGGAGCAGCACAGGCAGCTCGCGCTGACGGAGCAGGCGTCCGAGCGGCGTATCGGCGCAGCGCCCGTACTCGGAGACGGCGTCCTCATAGGAAAGGCGCAGCGTGGACAGGTGGAAACAGTCGATCTCGTCCTCGGTCAGATGCTTCTCGCCGAAGGATCGGATTTTGCAAAGATAATAGTTGTTGATGTTGTGCCGGTGGATCAGGTTATAGTAATCGCTGACAACGCCGATCTTTCGGATCACGTCCACGTCCGCGCCGAGCTCTTCACGAAGCTCGCGTCGGATCGCCGCGATCAGAACCTCCCCCGGTTCCACGCCGCCGCCGGACGTTTCGACCAGCGTTGCCTTTCCGAACTGATCGTCGCGTTGAACACGCACGAAATAAAAATACCCCGCGTCGTCAAACACGATCGCGCGGACGATCGGCCGGTCATGGTCGGTATAGGTCATCGGCCACTCCGTATCCGTATATTCCCAAAGCTGTTCCGTATCGTGCTTCATCTGCGTTCCTTTCGTTTCTTCGGTTTCGGCGCGGGCAGATCGGAAGCGATCGCTTCGACCGCGCGGCAGGTCCGTTCCGCGTCGTCCACGTCCGCGACCAGCATTTCCTTTGCGCCTTCGTACGGGATATCCCGTCCGGCGTCCGGCATCAGCGCAAGCGCAGACGCGGTCGGTTTCAAAAGCAGCCGGTCGTCGTAGATCCCGCCCACGACCCGGTCATGGCAGTACAGCACGTATTCGCCCATCATGGGGCGAACCGACACGTCCCCGAGCGCGGAAAGCTGTTCCAAAACAAACTGCACAAACTCTTTTGATGAAGCCATATGAATCTCCGTTACCGTTCTGATTCCAGTTTTTTGACACGCGGCGTGACCGTCAGCGTGCCGAGGATGAGAACCGCGACGCCCGCTGCCGTGATCGCCGAGAGCATGATCCAATGCCGCGCCGTCAGCTCGTATACGTTGAGTGCAAACACGTTCGGCAGGAATGCGGCAGCACATACAAACCCGACGCTCATCAATACGCAGACCGCGATCCGCAGCTTTGAAAACGGACGGCAGGTCAATATCAGATTGCCGAGTCCGATGACCCCCGCCGACAGCACCGCCATCGTGGACGCGATCTCGTCCGGCGTGCCGTAATAGTTTGCGATCATTGCCGACAGCGCGCAGCATACCACGCCTGCGGCGCCCGGCGCGGCTTTCAGAAGTACGCGCTTGAGAAAATGTCCCGAAGCGCGCTCATTGCTCGGCTCCAGCGCAAGGAAGAACGACGGCGCGCCGACCGTCAGCATGCTGATCAGCGTCAGATGGATCGGCTGGAACGGATAGTGCAGCGGCAGGAACAGCGCAATCAGGATGTTCAAAACGCTCAGCGCGAACGAGTACAGCGTCTTCTGCAAAAACAGCGACGCGGTCCTCGTGACATTGCCGATGACCCTGCGCCCCTCCGCAACCACCGCGGGCAAAGCGTTGAAATCCTTATTCAGCAGTACGATCTGCGCGGCATGCTCGGTTGCCTCCGCGCCGCCCGCTACCGCAATGGAGCAGTCCGCCGCCTTGAGTGACGGGATATCGTTGACGCCGTCGCCCGTCATGGCGACGTGATGTCCTTCTGCCTTCAGCGCTTCAATGAGGATCCGCTTTCTGTCCGGCGTGAGCCGTCCGAAGATCACATTGTCCTTTGCCGCGGCACGAAGCTCATCATCCGAAAGTGCGGCACAGTCCACAAATTGTATGTCGTCTCCAAGCCCGAGCGCGCGCGCCGTCTTTGCGACGGTGCGCGGGTCATCTCCGCTCATGATCCGTACAGAGACGCCTTCCTGCATAAACCATTCGAGCGTTTCCTTTGCGTTTTCACGAAGTTTTTCTTTCAGCAGCGCCAATCCGAGAAGCCGCGTGACTTCCGGCAGGGTTTCGTCGCTGATCTCTCCGTCCGCCTCGGCAAGCAGCAGTACGCGGTACCCCTCCTCCGTCGCCTGAAGCGCTTCCGGGATCGGTTCTTCCGTGACGAACGACGGCGCGCCGAGGATCAGCGTTTTTCCGTCCGGGAACGACGCGGCGGATTTTTTGCGTGCCGAGGAGAACGGCAGGACCGTCGTCTGTCGTACCGGTTTTTTTCCGACTGCCGCGGCGATCGCCTGCAGCGTACCGGAACTCGCTTCAAACGCCGACAGAAACGCCGCGGTTTTTGCGCGAAGCTCCTCTTCCTCCGCCTGAAGCGGGATGAACCTGTCGAACGTCATTTCGCCGGTCGTCAGCGTACCTGTCTTATCCGCGCAAAGCACGTCCGCCCGTGCGAGCGTTTCGATGCCGAACAGCTCCTGCACAAGCGTTTTGCGCCGCCCGAGCTTGATCACGCCGACGGTCAGCGCAACGGACGTCAAAAGGATCAACCCCTCCGGGATCATGCCGATCATGGCGGCGACCGCTTTCGGGATCGCGTCGGCGGTCGGAGATTTCAGCAAAAAGTACTCCTCGAGAAACAAAATGACGCCGATCGGAACAAGCAGCTTGCTGACGAGAGAAACGAGCTTGTTGAGCTCCGTCATCAGTTCGGAACGGGGCGAACGGATGCGCTTTGCTTCACGCGTCAGCCGTGCGGCATACGCCTGATCGCCGACCGCGATGAGCTGCGCGGTCACCCGTCCTTCGGTCAGGAAGCTTCCCGACATCAAAAGCTCGCCGGGTTTATGCGCGACCGGTTCGCTCTCGCCGGTCAGAAGCGACTCGTCCACAGCGCAGATCCCCTCTGTGATCACGGCGTCAGCCGGGACCTGATCGCCCATGCGGAACACCGCGAGATCGCCGAGCGCAAGCTCGTCCGGCGGGCATTTTTGTTCCCTGCCGTCACGGATCACGCAGGCGGTCCGGACGTTCAGAAGACGCAGTTTTTTCAGCATGGCACGGGCGCGGAGTTCCTGGATCGTTCCGATCAGCGTGTTGGAAAAAACCACGCCTAAAAAGAGCATGTTGCGCCAGGATCCGACCAGCGCAAGGCATGCAGCCAGCGCGAAATTCAGAAGATTGAACAGTGTGAAGAAATGATCGGAAAGGATCCGCGCGACGCTCTTGCCGGGCTGCGCCGATTGCCGGTTGCCGTTTCCCGACGCAGCGCGTTTCGCCGCCTCTGCGGACGACAGTCCTTCCGGCGGCGTCATGACCGTCCCTTTCGGCGGCGCAGTCGGGATCCGCAGCACGGCGGGATCCGTTTTTTGTTCAGTCGCGTGTCTCTTCATACGTGTGATTCCTTTGATATTGTTTACAGTATAATACACCTTCGCGAAAAAAACAACGCCGATGTGCGCGTCACCTTGTCAAAACAGCCCGGAAAGCTGCGCGCTTTTTGATGCGTCGTTTTTCACAATTTCGCATAAAAATTCAATTTGGGTCTTTCAAAACCCGGCAGCACGTGGTATAATATACTAAAATACGGGGTTTCCCGTAAAAGAAGGAGGATGCGCATGATAATTCAAAAGCCGGCTGTCGCCGGCACGGTGGAATCCAGCGACGCGCTCGTTTCGGTCGAGCCCGGCGACGGCAAGGTCGAACTGACGCTGACCTCGAGCGTGATGAATCAGTACGGACGCCAGATCCGCGATACCGTTCTGGAAACGCTTGAACGGCTGGACGTCAAGAGCGTCAAGATCAACGTGGTGGACAAGGGCGC
>CAMYWS010000076.1 GCA_947302865.1 uncultured Clostridia bacterium | reverse complement strand
TGACGATCGCGATGATCTGTCCGCAGGTCTCGCAGCGATAGAACTTCATTTCCATAGTTGTACCTCCTTGTTTGTTTTGATACATAAAAACGCCCCGAAGGGCGTTTCTTTTCAGAAACTCGAAAATCCGTACGTGTTGACCATGGCGTCGAGCTTGACGCCGGCCTTGCACAACGGGCATTCGTGCGCGGGAGAACTCTGATAGTCGTCCCAAAGGTGGCTCGTGTCGCAGATCGAACTGACCGGATAGCCGGAAAGCTCCTTGATATTCGCAAGGATCGAGCAGATGCCGACCGTTTCGCCGCCGTAGTAGCGGATCGCCTCGATCGCACCGAGCGCGGTATAGCCCGTGGAGACGGACGCCGCGAGGATCAGGACGTTTTTGCCGCGGATCATGGGCGCGGTGTTGTCGCGGAACAGGAGCTGGCTGCCGGTCGTGTGCTCCGGCGTGACGATGCAGATCGCGCGGCCCGCGTTCATGCTCGTATAGCTCTGCTTGGTGAGCTCGCTCGCCATGCATGCGCCGATGACCTCGGTCCCGTCGAGGCAGAGGATCGTATCGACGATCGTTGTTGATTTGAACCGGTTCGCCAGATGGATCGCGGCTTCGCGCGCTTCAGGCAGACAGTACTTCGTCATGGTCAGATCCACATAATAGTTGATGTGGCTGTGGCTGGTTGCAAAATGACCCTTCGCTACGCGCAGCGGAAGATTTCCGTTGTTCGGGTTGTGGTATTCGCGCATTTGAATCGACATCCGATAAAACCCCCCTGTTATTTGTCAAATTATATCATAACAAAAATGACCGTTTGTGTCAATGCCGCTTCGCTTCGAACTGTGGAAAATAATATTTTCGCAGGCGCCGGTGCCTGCAGCGTTCCTGCGCTTATTTATAACTGTGGAGTCCGGGCAAAAGCGTGTTGACGCCGATGTAGGTGAACAGCACGCAGATAAAGCCCGCGACGCCGAAGATCGCGGCGGTCTTGCCGTTCCAGCCGCGGCGGATCCGAAGGTGCAGATAGACGAGGTAGATCATCCATGTCACAAGCGCCCACGTCTCCTTGGGATCCCAGGTCCAGTAGCTGCCCCAGGCGTTTTCCGCCCAGATCCCGCCGATGCCGATCGTCACGGTCAGAAACATCATGCCGAGCGAGACGCAGCGGTAGCTGATCGTGTCGAGTTTTTCCTTCTTCGGGATGTGCGTGTCCCAGAAGCCGCCTTCCTTCATTTTATCGCGCAGAAGGAAGATGATCGACAGCACGAACGACACGCCGAACGCGCCGTACGCGACGATGACGGTGGAAACGTGGATGCCGAGCCAGCTGCTCCGAAGCGCGGGCATCAGGTTCCGGATGCTGTCCACGCCGTTTGCCGCGATGACTTTCAGCTCGTTGAGCTTCTGCAAGCCCGCGTACACCGCAAGCAGCAGCGTGACGGGGGAGCTGAACGCGCCGAGCACGGGGAAGTTGAACCGGAGAATAAAGATCAGACTGACAAGCGCGAGCGCCCAGCTGAAAGCCGTGGAGAACTCGTACTGATTCGCCATCGGGAGCCGCCCCATGGCGACTCCGCGCAGAATGATCGCCGCCGTATGTACGAGCAGCACCGCGATCTGTACGCGGATCGCAAGCTTTGAAAGCGCCGGCTTTTTGACCGCGACGTACAGGAAGTACAGGAGCATCGTGACGAAGTACGCCGCGAGCGTGATCAGAAACAGAATGTTTTCCGCCCGGATCATTTCGACGCCCCCTTTCCGTTGACCGCCCGGTCGAACTGCCCGATAAACAGCGGCGCAAGCTTCCGGCTTCTGCCGCTGACCGTCCATGTGCCGTCCTCATCACGCACCGCCCAAAGGGTTTCCGGCACAACGTACAGCGCGAGGAACAGCCCGAGCGCCGTGAGGACCGCGCCGACCGCGACGAGCCACGCGAACGAATCCTTTTTCACGCGCAGCAGCGTGTAGTCGATCGGCTCGGACAGCGTGATCGCGTACGGGTTCATGTCGATCACCGCGCCGGGTGCAAAATAAGTTTTGCCGACGTCCATGTGCTGACCGTTATAGAAGAACAGGATATGATACGCCGGTCTGCCGCTGTGGTCCGGCTCGTATGCGACAAGGTAGAGCGACAGTCCCGGGAGGAATTCGATCGTCAGCTCCTCGCCGACGCAGAGGTCAGCGCTCTCGAACGGTACGCCGTTTTCGGCGATCGTCACGCGCGTCGCGCTGCCGCTTGCGGTCTGGTAAAACTTATAGCCCCCGAGCACCGCGGGATGGTTGACGCTCGACGTGCCGCGCTGCGTTTCGCCGGTCTCCGTGTTTCTGACGGTCAGCGTCGAAACGTACTGCTCGATGAAGCCGGTCTCGCTGCGGTCGATCTGAAAATCGTCGATCGTGACCTCATACGGCGTGCTTTCGATCGGCTTTGTCTGACCGGGTGTGCCGTACACGTCCGTCGAGAACAGCGTCATCTGCCCGAGCGCGTAGCCCAGAACGATCAGCACGATGCCGATATGACAGACCCACGCGCCCCAGAACCCGAGCCGGTTGCGGCAGCCGAACAGGACGTCCTTTCCTTCAACAGCCGTTTTGACAGGACGGTAAAAATGCAGGCGTTTGAAGACCGGTTCGATCGCAGTCACGCCGGAAGCGGTCGCGGTCGGCGTTTCGGCGATCGCGTGCGCAGGGTCCGCGGCGAACTTCGTCTGCCGGAACAGCGAACGGACGCGCGTCAGATTGCAGAGCAGGACCGAAAGGCACAGAAGCGTTACGAGCGCGATAAACCACCAGCTGTGGAATACGTCGTCGAGATGAAAGGCGAGGATGAACGCCGCCGTCCGCTCGGAATACGAATCCCGGTACAGCGCGAACTGTTCGCCCTGCGGGACGAGCGAGCCGACGACGCAGGCGATCGCGACCACGATCAGCAGGATGATCGCAAACCGCATCGACGCGATGAATTTACAGGTTTTCTTCAGGATCTCCATGGGGTTGAAAGAATGCGGCAAAGGGCCATACGCCCTTTGCCGCCAGTTGGATCGAGGACTATTCGCCGAGCGCGGCGATCAGCTGCATGCCTTCGTTGATGAGGGTTTCCGCCGTATCGAGACAGCGGGACGCCAGATCGGAGTTGTGTGCGCCTTCGGCGTTTTCGACGTAGCAGAAGTCGAAGAACCACTGCGCTTTCCGGTACAGTTCGCGGATCGGATCAAGCTGATCGTCGGTCCGCGTGCCGCTCTGATTCTCGGCGGCAAGCGCCTTCTTGAACGCCGCGAGCAGGTTGCCCACGCGGGTCTCCTCCGCGGTGACGCGGCTCTGGATGTTCTTCACGAACGCGATCATATCGGTGTCGCCGTGGCAGCGCACGCACGTCGCGAGCAGGGTCTTGTCCTGAAGCGGGCTCACGATATAATGGCTGTGGTAGATGTTCTGCGTTTCCGCGTTCTGTTCGACCGGCATATGGCAGTCGGCGCAGTTCAGATCGCCGGCGTGCGGTCCGGTAAGATACGTTTCCATCTCGGGATGCTGCGCCTTGAGCAGTTTTGCGCCGGTGCTCTCCTGCGTCCAGTCCGTATAACCGAGCGCGGTGTAGAAGTCGTAGATCGCTTCCGGCGTCATCTCGGCCACGGAGTGGTACGGCATCATCGTTTCCTTGTCTTCGGGGGTGAAGTAGTACTCGATGTGGCACTGTCCGCAGGAAAGCGTCGCGGGATCGATCGCCGCCGCATTCGTGCCGAGCGCCTTGTCCACGTAGGTATGCGTGATCACGATCTCGCCCTTGTTGCCCGCGTTGTTGCCGTGGCAGGTGTAGCAGCTGACCGCTTCGCCGTTACTTTGGATCTCCGCAAGGACCTCGTCGAACGGGAGCTTATAGGCGGAGACGCCCTGATCCTGCACGAGCTTTGCGAAGTTCGGCGTCTTGCAGGTCAGGCAGTTGGCAAGCGGGTGCGGACGCGCCGTGTTTGCGACGTCCTCGAGCGTGTATTCGTGACCGCGCGCGCTGCCGTATTCCTTCGCGAAGCCGAATCCCTCGTAGATCTCCAGAAGGTACGGGTCAAGCTCCAGATAGTCGGCGATCTCGTCGTTTTCGGCGTTCTGCTTCATCGTCATGACGATATCGGGATACGCCGTTTTCCAGGCGTCCGCCGGGACGGTCCCGTCCTTTGCGACCGTTTCCGGCGCTTCGACCGTCTGATAATTGACGTCTTCGCGGGAGAGCGGACCGGCCTTGTACTTGATCTCATGCTGACTTACGATACCCGCAAGGAACAGCACGGCGATGATCACAACGACCGCGCCGATGATGAGCTTTGCAGCCTGATTGCGTTTTTCCATAGCTTATGCCTCCTTCTTTGCGGGACAGGGCGGCGTGATGACGCCCGCCGGGCATTTCTCCGCGCACTTGCCGCACTGCATGCAGTTTTCGTACGTGATCCGTGCGAGGTTGCCGTCCATGTGGATCGCGTCGTACTCGCACTGCCGCGTACACAGCGTACAGCCGATGCAGCCCGCGGAGCAGACCTTCCGGACCTGCGGACCCTTGTCGCGGTTTTGGCACTGCACCGCGACGTGCTTGCTCTCCGGAATGAGCTCAATGAGTCCCTTCGGACACGCCTTGACGCACAGCCCGCAGGCGACGCACTTTTTGCGGTTTACGACCGCGACGCCGTCGACGAGCTTGATCGCGCCCTGCGGACAGACGCTGACGCAGGAGCCGAGCCCCATGCAGCCGTAGTCGCAGTTCTTGAGATTGATGCCGGCAAGCGCCGCGGAGCGGCAGTCGTGGATGCCCACGTAGTTGCCCTGCAGACCGGACGCTTCACACGTGCCCTTGCAGCGGACAAACGCGATCTTGCGTTCGACGAACGTCGCGTCGGAGCCCATGATGCCGCCGATCTTTTCGGCAACCGGACCGCCTCCGACGGGACAGACATTGACAGGCGCGTCGCCTGCGACGATCGCCGCCGCAGCCGCGTCGCAGCCCGCAAAGCCGCAGGCGCCGCAGTTGTTGCCGGGCAGACATTCGCGAACCTCCGCTTCGCGCTCATCGACCGGAACATGGAATTTCTTTCCGGTGAACACGAGTCCCGCGCCGACGACGATGCCGATCGCGGTGATGACCAGCGTGGTGATCAGAATGATAACAGGCGCGCTCATTGTCCGACCCCCTTCAATACCGTTTCAATGGCCGGCTGCAGCTCCGAAAAGCCCATGAAAGCGATGGACATCAGCGCCGCCGCAAGCATGACGACGGGTGCGCCGCGCACGGGGCGGGGCAGATCGTCCTCGCTGATGCGCGAGCGGATGCCCGCGAGCAGCACGATCGCGACCGTGTAGCCGATCGCAGTGCCGAAGCCGGAGAATACGCTCTCGACGAAGTTGTAGCCGAACTTGTCGATGTTGTCGATCGCGATGCCGAGCACCGCGCAGTTGGTGGTGATCAGCGGCAGATAGATGCCGAGCGATTTATAGACCGAAGGGGATTTCTTTTTGAGGAACATCTCCACGATCTGCACGAGCGCCGCGATGACGAGGATGAAGACGATCATCTTCATGAACTCGAGATGCAGCGGAACAAGAATCCCGGTGTACAGGAGGGACGCGACCGCGGAAGCGATCGTGATGACGAAGATGACCGCGCCGCCCAAGGACGCGGACGCCTTGATCTGACGGGAAACGCCGAGGAACGAGCAGATGCCGAGGAACTGATTGAGAACGACGTTAGAGATCAGCGCGTTCAGAATGACGATCAATACTAAGCGGATCATTTCACTTCCTCCTTTGCTTCCTCGCAGCGCATGGCGCAGGTTGCGCAGCAGCCGTCACAGCCGTCGCTGTTGACGAGCTCATGCTGGCGCGTCTTGATGCCGATCGCGTTCATGATGATGATGAACAGCGCAATGAC
>CAMYWS010000075.1 GCA_947302865.1 uncultured Clostridia bacterium | reverse complement strand
CGCGCTGCGTCAGCGGACGATCAAGCGGTTTCACGGCGCATTCCGGGATCGGCGTGAACTGCGACATCAATGAGATCGGGCAGTCGGCGCCGAACTGGTTTTTGATCGCGTCCAGAACGCTGCGCGTATCGAACACACATCCGGGCAGAACAAGGTGCCGGATGCGGACGCCCTTTTTCGCGATACCGTTTTCGTCGGTCTCCATAAACCCGACCTGGCGGATCATCTCGGCGATCGCTTCGATCGCAGTATCAAAATAGTCTGCGGCGCGCGAAAATTTCAGTGACAAACGCGGATCGACGTATTTGAGATCAGGCAGATAGATATTGACAAGCCCTTCGTACGCACGGACCGTTTCCGAGGTTTCATATGCGTTTGTATTATAGACAATCGGGATCGAGAGCCCTTCGGCTTTCGCAAGACGCAGTGCGGCGATGATCGCGTCCCTGTGCGGCGTAGGCGTGACAAGATTGATATTGTGCGCGCCGAGCGCCTGCAGCTTCAGCATAACGTCCGAGAGACGGGGAACATCGAAAACTCCACCGAGCGTTCCGCTCGTCAGGACCATGTTCTGACAAAAGATACATTTGAGGTTGCAGCCCGAAAAGAAGATCGTTCCGCTGCCGCGTGTACCGCTGATGCTCGGCTCCTCATCGAAATGCAAAGCCGCGCGCGCTACACGCACAACGGAAGAACAGCCGCAGAAACCGGCTGCGGCTGTTCGATCGATCCTGCAATTCCGGGGACAGATGTTACATGCCATCAGTCAAATACGCGCCTTCCGCAGACAAAATGTTCATACCAGTAGGAGGAGAATGAGCTTTTCACCACTTCGCCCTTGCTGGAGCTTGCGTGAATAAACGAACCGCTGCCGATATAGATTGCAGTGTGGTTGACGCGATCGCTCGATTTGCTGTTGAAAAACAGGAGATCACCGCGTTTGAGGTCGTCGATGGAATTGATCCGTTTCCAGCTGTCGTTTTCGGAATACGAATGCGCGCTGCGGCGGCTGACGGATACGCCCGCTTTTCTGAGACAGTAATAGACAAGACCGGAGCAGTCGAAGGAATCGGGTCCTTCATCGCCGAGAACGTACGGGTCGCCAATCTGATTCTTTGCGCAGCTGATCATACCGTCAACGTTGTGTGAATACCCGGAATCATCCCCGGACGACGGCGTTTTGGTCGGCTTCGGGGTGTTAGTCGGCTTCGGGGTGTTAGTCGGCTTCGGGGTGTTAGTCGGCTTCGGGGTGTTAGTCGGCTTCGGCGTTTTGGTTGGCTTCGGCGTATTCGTGGGCTTCGGCGTATTCGTGGGCTTCGGCGTTTTAGTCGGTTTCGGAGTCGGCGTCTTTGTCGGTTTCGGCGTCGCCGTCTTGGACGGATTTGCCGAAGCGGTCTTGGTCGGTTTCGGCGTCGGCGTCTTCGTGGGTTTCGGCGTCGGCGTCTTCGTCGGTTTCGGCGTAGGTGTTTTTGTCGGCTTCGGCGTAGCCGTCTTCGTGGGTTTCGGCGTCGGCGTTTTTGTAGGCTTCGGTGTATTGGTTGGTTTCGGCGTCGGCGTGGGCGTAGGCTCTGGGGTAGGCGTTGCAAGCGGGATCGCGTTGTCGGAATACAGAAGATCCCAGTCGTCCCGCGTGATTTGTCCGTCGACCTCTTTGTCGTTCTTCGCCTGGAACGCCCGTACGGCGTCTGCCGTATTCGGTCCGTAATAGCCGGTGATGCGGTCGGAATAATAACCGAGGTCCCGGAGCTGCCGCTGGATGCTCTTTACGTCTGCGCCGCTGTCGTCAAGCTTGATGCGATACTCCTGCGCGTCGTCGGAGAACAGCATTTCCTGCAGCGCGGCGGAAGCTACGCCGTTCTGCTCGGTATCGGTCGCACGCTGAAAAAGCGTAACGGCATTCTTGGTGGATTCATTGTACAGCGTACCGGGATCGTCCGCTTCCATATAGCCGAGGTCCATCAGCTTTTGCTGCAGCGCGGAGACTTCTGCGTTGTCGTCGTTCAGCTGCAGCGTGGAATAATGGGAAATGTCGATACGACTGTCCGCAGGTTCGGGCGTATGTGTTGCGCCCGGCACGAACGCGGCAAGAGAAGGGCGCGGCGTCGCGCTGCGAAGGGAAACGGAGTCTTCCTTTGTCGTCAGGTACTCGGATGCGGTATTGGCGGAGGGGAACGGGGAGATGTCTCGGTCGCGCAGGATCAGCAAAAGCCCGACAGTGCAGAGGACCGCCGCAGCGGACAACGCAATCAGACCGCGTAAAGCGACCGGCAAGGATCTGCGTTTTTTCCCGGGCAGCAGTCTGATCTCTTTTTCCATGGTTCGACTCCTTTCGATATTGTATTATAGCATATCGCATGCAACATAATCTTGAAATTTATATAAATTATTTTCAAATAGAGAAAGATGTGCTATAATGAATACAAATATATGATTGCAGAACGACGGCATTGCTATGATTTTGTTAAGTGTTGACAACCTCAAAAAATCCTTTGCTGACCGGACGCTGTTCTCGGACGTATCCTTTGAGATCCGTACGGGTGAACGCGTCGGTCTGATCGGCGTAAACGGAAGCGGAAAAACGACGCTGATGCGGATCCTGATGGGAAAGGAATCGTATGACGCCGGTTCTTTCGGTATGCCGCAGGGGACGAAGCTGTCCTATGTGGAGCAGATCCCGAAGCTTGACGCGGATATGGATCTGTATACGTTCACGCTCGAAGCGTACAGAATGCTTCTGGATATCGAAGAGGAAGAACAGCGGATCCTTCACAAACTCGAACAGGGGGACGGAGACCGCGACCGGCTGATCGCAAGGCAGGCGGTGATTGTTGAAACGCTTTCCCGCGAAGACGGCGCGACGTTCCGCGCGCTGACGCGGTCCGCGCTTCTGGGACTCGGGTTTTCGGAAGAGGACCTTACCCGTTCCGTCGCGTCGTTTTCGGGCGGGCAGATCAGCAAGGCGATGCTTGCGCGCGCGATCCTGTCCCGCGCCGACCTGCTGCTTCTCGACGAGCCGACCAACAATCTTGACGTTACGGCGATCCGCTGGCTGACGGAGTATCTGAAGCAGTTCAAAGGCGCGGTGCTGGTGGTATCGCACGATCGGGCATTTCTGGACGATACCGTTACGCGCATGCTGGAGCTGCAGCACGGGAGGATCCGCGGGACGGAAGGCAATTACACGCGTTACATGGAGCTGAAACTGGACGCGCGTGAGCTTGCAAAAAAGCAATATCTGCGCAAGCAGAAGGAGATCCGCCGCATAGAGGGGATCATTGAACAGCAGAAACGATGGAATCAGGCGCACAATTATGTCACGATCGCATCGAAGCAAAAGCAGATCGACCGGATCAGAGAGGATATGGTCGAACCGGAACGCGACGAGAAATCCATCGTATTCCGCTTCCCGACCCCGCAGCCGACAGGCAACGAGGTGATCGCCCTGCACGAGCTCGGAATGCGGTACGGGGAACATCGCGTGTTCTCCGGGCTGAACGCGATGATCACCGCCGGACAGTGCGTCTGCCTGATCGGGGCGAACGGATGCGGCAAGACGACGCTTCTGAAGATCCTGACCGGGATCGAACGTCCGACGGAAGGCACGTACAAGATCGGCGCCGGCGTACGGATCGGATATTTTGCGCAGAACACCTATGAACTGAACGACGCCAATACGGTCATCGACGAGCTTGACGAAGCGTTTCCCGCGATCGAACGGAACACGCTGCGAGGGTATCTCGGCATGTTTCTGTTCAAGCTTGACGACATCGACAAGCGTATCGGGGCGCTCTCCGGCGGGGAGAAAACGCGCATCCGGCTTCTGAAACTCGTGCTCTCCGGCGCGAACGTCCTGCTTCTGGACGAACCGACGAACCATCTTGACATCGCTTCCGCGGAGATGCTGGAGTCCGCTTTGGAGAAGTTCACCGGAACGGTGCTGATCGTCACACACGACCGGTATATGGTGAAACGCCTTGCGGACCGCGTGATCCTGATGACCGGGGACGGATTGATCGAACAGCAGGATGAGGAAGAGGATCTGTTCGAACGCATCGTCGAGCGCAAACCCGAAAAACCGAAACAAAAAGAACAGCCGATATCCGACAACCTGTTTCTGAGACGCAAAGAATTCAAGCAGCGCCGGGCGAGGGCAAAACAGGAACTGACCCGGATCGAACAGCGCATCGCGCAGAATGAAACGGCGAAAACGGAAGCGGAACAGGCGCTGATCGAAGCCCAGTCCGGTAACGATTTTCGCCGGATGCAGCAGCTGTACGAAACCATATCCTCGCTTGAAACGGAGGAAACCGAACTCTATGACCGACTGGAGCAGGCCGAAGCAGAGCTTGCCCGCATCGAAACGGAGGAAGAGGTATGATTTGGCATTATTTTCCCATCGGCATGCGTTTCCCGGTCGCTGATTTTTCCGAGGAAACGCGGCGTGCCTGCTGGAAGATCGCGCTCAGCGCAGTATTTGCGTCCGACGCGACGCAGACAGGACTGTACGAGGCGTGTGAAACATTCGATCCGATCACGCAAAGCCCCGTGTATATCTGCATCGTGTGCTACGTCGGGATCAAACAGTCCCGCAAGGCAGGCGCGGCGCTGCATTCTTTGGATGCGCTGATGACGCGTCTGTGTCTGCATCAGCCGCTCGTGCAGGCGAACACGCTTGAAAACTTCGGTCCGTATCCGATCCTCGCCGAGATAGACGGCGAGGGCAGGATCAAACCGACCGAAGCAGGCGCGCCGTTCATTCCGACGGAACAGCCGAAGCCCATGCAGCCGTCCGCGGGAAATACGATCCTGATCGCGCCGCCTTTCGAAGACGGCAGCGACGCGGAACGTGTGAGCCGTATGGTCGGTATCGCCGCGGCGGAGCACGGATTCCGCGTACGCAGGATGACGGTCGCAAACGGCGGCACGGGGACGCTCCGCGCACTGGTATCGGGAACGAACGGACGATATGAAAAGGTAACGTGCTCGGACGCAAACGGCGATCGCGTCGGGATGCTCGTCGGCGTGATCCCCGGTCACATCGCGGCGATCGAAGCGGAAAACGCAGTCGGATCTGCAACAATCTCCGAAAAGGCGTCAGCGCCGGAGCTGTCGAGCGCAAGTATCGGCGAACTGATCAAAAAAACGCTCGATCTGGGATTCCGGAAGATCTGGATCGGTCTCGGCGAATTGCCGATCGACGATCTCGGACTCGGAGCGCTGCACGCGCTCGGCATGCGCTTTGCCGATGCGGACGGGGAGACCGTTGATCCCTGCAAAGAGTCCGTGAGCAGGATCGCACGGGTCGACCGCAGCGGATTTGATCCGCGTCTTGCGGAGACCGAGCTGACGATTCTGTACGTTTCCGGGACAACGCTGTGCGGGAAAGCGCCCGTTTCGGGACTTGAAGGCGATCCGGACGCGCCGGGCAGCGGCGCGGCGGGCGGACTCGGCTTTGCGCTTTCCTGCGCAGGAGGCAGACTGCTGCCGGGCGAACAGACGATCCACGAACGTATCGGACTTGCCGCTGCGCTTAAAACCGCCGATTTTTATATCGGCGGATCGACCGTTGATACGGAAAAGCTGACGCAGGCATTTCCGAACCTGAAAGGCGTCGCTGTGTGCCCGGGCGGAGAACCGTGCGAGACAAAAATCGGGGAATGGTTCGATCGTTCGATCCTTTCGGCGCTTTCAAAAGACGTTGCCAACCCATAAGATTTATGATAAACTATACTATCTGTTTAACAGGAGGAACAATTGTATGCGCATGGTCGATCTGATCGAAAAGAAGGTAAACGGAGGAACGCTTTCCGGAGAAGAGATCCGCTATATTGTCAACGGCTTTACGGACGGCTCGATCCCGGATTATCAGATGTCTGCGTTCCAGATGGCGGTCGTGTTCAACGGCA
>CAMYWS010000074.1 GCA_947302865.1 uncultured Clostridia bacterium | reverse complement strand
TGGATCATCCTGACGATCCTGACCTTCGGCGTCCTTGCGATCTTCTACACGGGACCGTATATCTCGCTTTCGGAAGCGGGGTATTATCACGAACTGCATCACAGCGTGACCGCGGAGAACTTCACGGCGGACGGTTTTCACGCATAATTGACGAACCGGAAAAGAAACCGATCGCGGTCTGCGATCGGTTCTTTGATATAGAAACGCCCGGTCCGAAACCGGACCGGGCGCGGTATAAACGGGAGTTATGCTTTGCCGTTGCAGCCGAGTACGTCGACCAGCTTGTGCTGGACCATCTTCTGGATGGCGGCGCGCGCGGGCTTCAGATACTGGCGCGGGTCGAAGTGATCCGGATGCTCGTTGAAGTACTGACGGATGCATGCCGTCATCGCAAGGCGCAGGTCGCTGTCGATGTTGATCTTGCAGACCGCCATGCGGGCAGCTTCACGAAGCTGTTCCTCGGGGATGCCGACCGCGTCGGGCATCCTGCCGCCGTTCTCGTTGATGATTTTGACGAATTCCTGCGGGACGGAGGAGGAACCGTGCAGAACGATCGGGAAACCCGGCAGACGCTTTTCGACTTCGCGGAGGATGTCGAAGCGGAGGGGCGGGGGAACCAGAATGCCTTTTTCATTGCGCGTGCACTGCGCCGCGGTAAACTTGTATGCGCCGTGGCTCGTGCCGATCGCGATCGCGAGCGAGTCGCAGCCGGTGCGCTCGACGAATTCCTGCACGTCGTCCGGATGCGTATAGGAGGAATCCTCCGCGGAAACGTTGACCTCGTCCTCGACGCCGGCAAGCGTACCGAGCTCCGCCTCGACGACCACGCCGTGATCGTGCGCGTATTCGACGACCTGTCTGGTGATCGCGATGTTCTCCTCGAGCGGCAGACCGGACTTGTCGATCATGACGGAGGTGAAGCCGCCGTCGATGCAGCTCTTGCACAGCTCGAAGCTGTCGCCGTGGTCCAGATGGACGCAGATCGGCAGGTCAAAGCCCGCGTTCTGCTCGGCGTCTTCGATCGCCGCTTCGATCAGCTTCATCAGGTAGATGTGGTTTGCGTAAGCGCGCGCGCCCTTCGAAACCTGCAGAATGAGAGGAGCGCGTTCCGCGATCGCCGCCGCGGTGATGCCCTGGATGATCTCCATGTTGTTGACGTTGAATGCGCCGATCGCGTATCCGCCGGCGTATGCTTTTTTGAACATTTCGGTGCTTGTTACGATTGCCATTGCCAAAAATCTCCTTATTTTAAGTTTCTGCCTTTATTATATATCCGCGAAAAAGGAATTGCAACCCAAACTTTTTTGGGCTATACTGATAAAAAAGAAACGAGGAGGAAGTTATGGCACAAAAGATGCTTTCCCTGATCATACCCGTTTATTATGAGGAAGAAGTCCTGATGGAATCCTATCGCCGCATGGACGCCGCCATGCGATCGACCGGGCACCCGTACGAGATCATCTACGTGAACGACGGCAGCCGCGACGGCACGATGAAACAGCTTCGCGCCTTAGCGAAGGAGCACCCGGATACCGTAAAGGTCTGGTCTTTCTCGCGCAACTTCGGGCACCAGCTTGCCGTGACCTGCGGCATGGATCACGCAAAGGGCGACGCGCTGATCATCATCGACGTCGACCTGCAGGACCCGCCCGAACTGATCCCGAAGATGGTGAAGATGTGGAAGGACGGCGCGGACATCGTCTACGGCAAACGGCTGAAGCGCAAGGGAGAGACCGTATTCAAAAAGCTCACCGCAAAGCTCTATTACCGGCTCCTTTCGTGGATGAGCGCGTATCCGATCCCGCTCGACACCGGTGATTTCCGGCTTCTGGACCGCAAGGTCGCAAACGTCTTCCTAAAGATGCGCGAGCAGGCAAGGTTTTTACGCGGGATGTCCGCATGGATGGGTTTTGAAGCCGTTCCGATCGAGTACGTGCGCGAGGAACGCGCGGCGGGCAGGACGAAGTACACGCTGAAAAAGATGATCAGGCTTGCGTGCGACGGCATCTTCAACTTTTCGTCAAAGCCGCTGGAGCTGCCGTTCGGCGTCGGCGTCGCGCTCGGCGTGCTCGGCGTGCTCGGGCTCGTCGCCATGATCATTCTCACCGCGGTCTTCGGCGCGGGCTGCCCGCAATGGCTCTGGGCGGCCGTCGGCGGCACGCTGCTCTTTGCGCTCCTGTTCTGTTTCGTCGGCGTGCAGGGCATGTACCTCGGGCGCATGTACGACGAGCTCAAGGACCGTCCGCTGTACATCGTCGCGGAAACGCTGAACACGGAAGAAAACTGAGATCCCGGGCGCTTTGCCGGCGAGGCGGAGCGCTTTTCGCATCCGCCGTTTCTTGACATAACACGCGTCAAACTGTATACTGTATATAATCTGACAAGGGAGGAAACAACCGATGAAATCAAAATCAGCAAGGAGAAGATCGAACTCCAAAAAGTTCGGCGCGCTGCTCCGCGCGATCATTCTGGCGGCGATCGCCGCGCTGGTCTATTATCTCGGCAGGAGTTTCGGTATCTTTGACGAGATCCCGAAGCTCACGCTGAACGGCAAAGCGGTGCTCCGCGGGATCCTGATCCTGCTTGTCATGTTCGCGGCGGAGGGCATCGTTCTGTTCCTTCTGAGTTTGCCGAATCCGAAAAACAACCGTCTCCGCACGATGATCTCGCTTGCCAAGAACGTTCTGCGCTATGCGGTGGTCCTCGCCGCGATCTGCGTGGCGCTGACGATCTTCAACGTCGACATCGTGACGATCCTTGCCGGTCTCGGGATCTTGGCCCTGATCATCGGTTTCGGCGCTGAAAGCCTGATCGCCGACATCGTCACCGGCATGTTCATCCTGATCGACAATCAGTACAACGTCGGCGACATCATCGAGGTCGACGGCTTCCGCGGCACGGTCACCGAGATCAACGTACGCTCGACCGTTCTGACCGACGTCGGCGGAAACATCAAGATCATCAACAATTCGGATATGAAGAACGTCCTGAACCGTTCGGACAACTCTTCCAAATCCGTTTCCGATTTTCCGATCCCGTACGAGACGGACATCACCGAACTCGAAAAGCAGATCCCCGCGCTTCTGCAGCAGATCTATGAGAACAATCAGCCGCTGATGCTGAACGTGCCGGAATACCTCGGCGTCAACAAGCTTGACGACAGCGCGGTACTGCTTCGGTTCACGGTCGACGTGCGTGAGGGCGACATCTTCATGGGTGCGCGCGCGCTGAACCACGATCTGTTCATCGGCATGCGCAAGCTCGGCGTTGAGGTGCCGTTCCCGCAGCTCGACCTGCATCAGAAATGAGGGAAAGCGTTCACGAGCTGAACAGGATCCCGCAGGAGTTTCAGGAAAACAGCGCGCCGGAGTTTCCGGAGCTGCCCGATGAATTCAATCGGTTTCCGCGCAAAGCGAAGGCACGCAAAGACCTTTCCCGCCTTCGCAGGATCATGCTGCTGCTTGCCGTAGCCGGACTTCTGCCGCTCGGCATACTTGCGCCGCTGCATCCGAAAAACAGACCCGCGGAAGCGGAGGCGGCGCCGACGGCGGAAACAGAAAGCCCCGCAGAGACGCCGGAAGCGAGCGCTTTACCGACGCCCATTGCGACGCCTGCGCCGACGGAAGCGCCCACGCCCGAACCGACGCCGGAGCCCGCGCCCGAACCGACGCCCGGCGTCGAACCGATCTTTTTCCGCACGTCGCAGGTGTATTTTGCGGTGCTGAAGCTGTCCGTGCCGGAGAAGATCACGGACGCATCGTTCCGCCTCCGTGATCCGGTCACGAATGCAGTCGCGGTCGAGACACATCTGACGTCCGAGGAGATCGCAGACGGCATATACGAATCGGACCGCTTTGACGCGAACGGCTTCCTGGTTGAGCAGTTTCAGACGTATCCGGATCCGGATACGATCGGGGAACCGGAGCTGGTGATGGATACGACGTTCACATTCCGGACGGATGCCGGCGAAGAGACGGTCGAAATCGGGAGCGCGGCGGAAGCGGCACCCTGGATCGGCGTCAACTATGACACCGAGGAGGATATCGGCGGAATTGTCGAATTCATGTACGGAACGGTGTATCCGAACTGTTTCGTCGTGCGCATTGAGGAGGCGCGGACCGCGGATCTGCGCGTGATCTTCGGCGACGAGCCCGAAGCGCTCGAAGCGGGGGACGTGCTGATCACGATCACCGCGGACGGCAATCTCCTGACGGGCGAATTCGCCCCGACCGATCTGTTCCGCTACTTCGACGGCGAATCGTTCATCTTTAACTTCGTCTACGCCGTTCCCGCGCCGGATACCTTCCCGGAACACGGGACCGCGCAAATTGTGATCAGGCAAAAGCTGACACGATCCGATTATATTTACGAAAAGAAGACTGAGATCACGTACTGACAGTACCCTTAACGCGCGGAAGACGAGGGCCGAAGAGCGGATCGGTGATATCAGAAATGAGACAGAACATTGAACAGCTGAATCAGATACCGCCGGATCATCCGGATATGAGCGCAAAGGAGTTTGCGCCGCTTCCCGATGAATTCAATCGCTCGGAAACGACGGCAAAACCGAAGGAGAAGCGCCCGTCATCCCTGCGTAAGATCATGCTGTATCTGGCGTCGATCGGTCTCGTCACGCTCGGCGTCATCACGCCGATCATTCGCGTGAACCCGCCGGAGGAGGACACGGTTGCCGTTGTCAGCGAGACACAGACCCCGACGCCGACGGTCACGCCGGAAGCGACCCCGCTCGCTGCGCCAGAAGGAACGATCCGGCCGACGGCGGCGCCGACGAAAGCGCCGACGGATGTTCCGACGGAAGCACCGACCGAAACGCCTACGCCGACGCCGACACCGACGCCGACACCGACGCCCACGCCCACGCCGACTCCGACCCCGACGCCTCGCATGACGGGACAGATCCATATCACGGTCTATTCCGAAGTCTTCGATATGGAAACGGCGATGCGCGGTGAGTATCCGAGTGTGATCCTCGCGGATGAAACGCTTGCTGCAGAGACATTCAACGAATATGCGCTTCCGCCGCTGCCCGAACAGGACGGATATCATGCGATCGGCTACGTGCTGACAAGCACCAGCGGACTGGCGTATCTGGATACGCTGTATACCGGCGAAGAACAGCCGCACGTGATCGGTACAATCGCGCTCGGAGAAACGCTGACGGCGGACGATCTCGGGATCGTGCCGAAGAACGTGGAGGGCGTGTACAACGCGGAGATCCACGTCATCTGGACGGCGGACGAGCCGAACGATTTCAACCTCGAATTTTACGACGAAACGTTGTTCGACGAATACTACATCTGGTTCCCGTCCTATTCCGAACAGCTCTGCTATCTTGCGGTGTTCCCGACGCCGGTACGGAGGGACAAGACCTTTGCCGGCTGGTGCGACGCGGACGGGCATATGATCGATGCGGTCACGTATTATGACTTTTTCGAAAAACTGCCCGATGCGGAGACGATCGATAATCGCAACATGAAGAGACCGACACCCTGCAAGGTTTATGCCTGCTGGTCGGACGGCTCCGGCGGCGCGCCCGAACCGACGCCGACACCGAGACCGACGCCGAGACCGACGCCGAGACCGACGCCGAGACCGACGCCGCTTCCGACCAACCCGCCGCCCACGCCGACACCGGTTTATTACAGGGTTGTCTGCAAAGGATGCGGATTCTCAAAAGGCAGTACGGGCGGCTCAAAGTCGGTTGCAAGAGGAACGAGAGTGACGGTTTACGGATCCACCGAGATGGATACTTCCGTGATCTTCGATGTCAACGGCGAATACCACAACGTAAATTGGTATACGTCCGACGTGAGCACGACGACGGTAACATACTGGTATCGTTACACCTTCACTGTGACAGAGGACACCATCGTCAGTTTCTTCTATTGACGGATGAATGTTCTTTTCGCATCCGGTTTTGCGGACTTTACGCAAATCTTACGCGAAACGCTTGCATTTTTCGCCCGTTTGTTGTACGATAGCAAAGGA
>CAMYWS010000073.1 GCA_947302865.1 uncultured Clostridia bacterium | reverse complement strand
TTCCGGCTTTCACTCTTCCCGCTTATACTCCAGGATATCACCGGGCTGGCAGTCCAGCGCCTCGCAGATCGCCTCCAGTGTGGAGAAGCGGATCGCGCTGACCTTGCCGGTCTTGAGCTTGGAGAGGTTCACGTTCGCGACGCCGACCTTTTCACTGAGTTCGTTTAAGCTCATCTTCCGGTCCGCCATGACGCGGTCAAGCCGCAGTACAATTCTGCCCATATCGCCACCTCCTTACAGCGTCTCGTCGACTTCTTTTTGCAGCGCTGCGCCGTGACGGAAGACATTCGTCAGGAACAACATGACAAGCGCGGCGAAAACAACCGGAAGGGCAAGGATCGGGGCGAAGTAGAGAAGACCGATTGATCGGCTCAGAATAATGGTCACGCATGTCACGACAAACTCTGCGCCGGCGCCGACGATCATCATAATCGCAAAGAGATTCGTGCGTCGAAGCGTTTCTTCCGCGAACGGTGTCTCACAGCGGCGGAATTCAACGGCGGCGCGCACCAGGAAGACGTAGGCAACAATGTTGAACAGACAAATGAGGCCGTTCGTGATGAGTGAAAACCATGGGGTGGCATACAGTCTTGCTGAAACCAAAGAGCTTATTCCGGAACTGCTTTTTTGATACTGCGTTTCATAAACGACCGTCGAGGAGAAATTCAGTACGGTCAGGATAATCATCACGATTGCTATGATCTGCATTGCATGACCGATTTGGTTGATTTTTATTTTTGTTGATTGAGTTGATTGATTCATAATGATACCTCCGGATTATGGTTGAATCGTTTGTTCGGGAAATGTCAAAGCGTTTCGTCAATTTCCTTTTGCAGCTGCGCTCCGTGCCGGAAGATCTTTGTCAAAAGAAGCACGATCACAGAGAAAAGAACGGAGATCGCCAATCTGATGACATACAATACGAGACCGTCCGTGTAAAATGGTTCGATATCCAAGAGACATCTGACGACGTATAAGCCCGATGTTACTGTCATACAGACGAGCCGTATCCATGCATATACGCTTAAGTCGTGCATCACCGCGTCCGAAAAGGGCGTTTCACAGACACGGATCTTGCCGGAAAGCTTTCTCAATGAAATAAAGGTGATCAGAGAACCTATACCGGATAAAGAGGTGAGAAATGTGTTAAGGATATCTGCGCCGTCAGAAGATACTTGCTGTGAAACAGCTGCAAAGTCAAGCTTAAGCAGATTTCTGAACAGTTGAAGAAGGAAACGCGTTTCTGCCAGCAGCATTGTTGCACAAGCGATCGATACAAAAATAATCAATATCGTCGTTATGATCTGCCCGGCACGTCCGAGACCGTTGATTTTCTTTTTGATTGCGTCGTTCATTTTGAAGCCTCCGTTTTCATTAACATTTTAACGACAATCGTTAACTTCTGAGCATAGGATAACACAAGGTTTAGCGTTTGTCAACACATTATTTACGTAAAACATTAAATATTTTACGGAATGAGGAATTGCTCTGATTTGCAAAGCAATGCTATAAAAAAAAGAACTGCTTTCGCAGCTCTTTTGCGTTTGAAAAAGATCACGCGATCCTTTCACCGTTGACATACAGCGAGAAACCGTTAGCAACGATCGAGGAAACATCGCCTTCAAATGAACTGATGTATGTGTCCGCTGTCAGCGTCCACGTGCTCGAAGCGTCGATTGTGACATGGACGGTTCCGATGTCTGTCGACACCGTTTCACCCCTTGCGTTGGTAATCGCGCCCGAGATCGCACCGGTAAAGGCAGACCCGCCGGTCAAGGACAGTGTCAGCTCGGAATCGCTGCCGACCAGGATCGTGCCGGAAAGAATCTGCCGCTTCGCGTTCAGCGCCGCAATGTTCTTTGCACCGCTCCAGCCGTCTGCGCACACGGAAAGCAGAATGTTTTCGGGATCGCCGTTCGTGATCGCGACGTTTTCAAGCTCGATGACCGCGTTCGTGTTCGTCACATGGAGGACGTGTCCGGAAAGCGAGATGAGCCGACCGCCGTTCATCGTAAACTGCGACGTGCCGGAACCCGCGTCGCCGGACATCGACTGATAGAGCATAATCGAATCGAGAAACGCCGCGCTGCCGTTGCATTGCGTGTTGTTCGCGGAAAGCGTGCAGTTTACGAGCTTCACGCTGTTTTTGCCCTCGATGACGATGCCTTCGGACAGGTTTGAGGTCAGCGCTGCGTCGGAAACCGTGATCTTTGCCGTCGAATAAACGGCTGGGGAGCCGAGCCCGTTCGAGGTATACGTGCCGCCGGAGACTGTGACCGTGCCGCCGCCGCGGTCGGTGCGGATCGGCGCCGAGGACTGCCCGCTTGTGGTGACGGTGAGATTGTTTGCAGCCGTCGTTCCGCCTCCGGTCGTCATGATGCCGCCGGAGCCCGAGCCGGTCGTGGTGATGACCGTATCGGTGATCGTGACGGTCGTGCCGTCGCCCGCCGCGCCGTTTTTGCCGCCGTTTCCGCCGTAGCTGAACACGCCGTTTGCGCCGGAAGCGTTCGTTTCGATCGTGCCGCCGGTGATCGTAACGTCTGCGCCGTCCTTACAGAGGATTGCCGCATTCAGCCCGTAAAAGCTGCAGGCATCGCCGCCGTTCGAGTCGCCGGATTTCGTGACGGTCGGGTTCTCAACCGTGACCGAGTCGCTTGTCGCAATCAAAAGGGCGTTCTCGCCCGCGGTCGCGCTTGCGTATGTTTTGCCGGATTCCGTAATCGCGGCGGCGATCTCGTTCGCGGCGGTATAGCTTACGCTTGCCGCGCTGCCGCCGTGACCGCCCTGTCCGCCGTGACCGCCGTGTCCGCCATGCCCGCCGGGACCTCCCGGACCGCCTTGCGGCGGCTGACCCATGCCGTCGGGCGGATTACTCATGCCCTCCGGAGGTTCGGGCGGCTGCCCTTCGCCGTTCCGGCCTTCCGGCGGTTCGCCCCTGCCATCGGGCGGATTGCCCATGCCTTCCGGCGGTTCGGGCGGCTGTCCTTCACCGTTCCAACCCGCGGGAGGTTCGCCCATGGCCGGCATTTCCCCGGACGGTTCGCCGAGGGTGAGTTCGCCTTCGGGGACCTCGACGTTCGCGCCGGGTCCGGCGGTTCCGGCATCGCTGCCCGCGTCACCCGTTTTCGCGCAGGCGACGAGCAGAACGCTTCCCAAAAGCAGGGATATGATGGAAACGATCCGTTTGCGTTTCATAAAATAAGCTCCTTTCCGGGAAAAGCGTTTTTCGCTTTTCTGCGCATATCATACGCAGCGAACCTTATACGAAGTTAAAGATACGCAAAATTTCAAAAAAAGATCCTCACATAAGGAGGATCCTGTAAGCGGTCCGTCTGCCGTCACGCCCCCGCGGAGACGAACGACCAGACGCAGTAGCCGATATAGCCCAAAAGCAGGATGGCGCCCTGCACGCGCGAGCCCTTTTTGCGGACGAGCATCGGGAGGATCAGCCCGCACATGGCAAGCAGCGCCAGCGGCAGGTCGAGGTACAGCGACTGCGCGGTGAAGGCGATGTTGCCGGTGATCGCTGCGGGAAGACCGAGGACCAGCAGGATGTTGAACAGATTCGCGCCGATGATGTTGCCGAGGCCAACGTCGCCCTGCCCCTTGATGGAGGAGGTCACGGTCGTGACAAGCTCCGGCAGCGAGGTGCCGAGCGCGATCATCGTGACGGCGATCACGCGTTCCGGTACGCCTGCGGCCTTTGCGAGCAGCTGACCGTTTTCGACGAGCAGATTTGCGCCGACAAACAGCGCCGCCGCGGAGATGACAAGCATCAGAAGCGCGCCCCACAGCGGCATGACCTTTTCGCTTTCGTCATACTCTGCTTCGCCGTCGCTGTCCTTCAGCTTGATCGACAGGAACGCATAGACACAGAAGCCGAGGATCAGCACGATGCCGATCACGCGGCCGACGGAGCCCACGAAGTGCTTTTCAACGCCGTCCGCGCCGATGTAATTCTGCGCCGGGGAGAAAAGGACCGCGCAAAACAGCAGCACGGCTGTTCCGACGAAGAACAGCATGCGCCAGCTCACCGATTTTGATTTGACTTCCTTTGCGGGGCGAATGAGCTGACCGATGCCCGCAATCAATGCCGTGTTGCAGATGATGCTGCCGAGCGCGTTTCCCACGCTGATGTCGGGCGACTGCGCGCTGCCCAACGCCGCGGTGGAGGAGACGAGGATCTCCGGCAGCGTGGTACCGAGCGATACGATCGTCGCGCCGACGACGATCTGCGGGATCTTGAGCCGCTTTGCGATCGCGACTGCCGCGTCGACGAACTTGTCGCCCGCAACGCAGATGAGCCCCAGCCCGACGAGGAACAGAACGATCGTCCAAAAGAGGGAATTGGGAACAGAGAATGTCATAAAACCCTTCCTTTCGCATGAAAAAAGAGACTTCCATGCATATAAATGATGCATAAAAGTCTCGCACATTCCGACCGGCAGCGGGATCATGATCCGTGCTGACGCCGCAGGCCACGCTTTCGCGTCGGCTACTCCCTTTTACGCCGCTATTATATGTGAATTTTTTTCAAACGTCAAGTGCGAAATGTGGCAAAAACCGACTTCGTCTGTTATAATACAAAATGGATATTTATCTATACACAAAGGCAGTAACGGCATGGACGTACAGAACCTCATCTACGTGACAGGACATAAAAACCCGGACACCGATTCGATCGTTTCCGCGATCGCGTACGCCGCCCTGATGAACGCTTTGGGCGACCGGCGTTACACGGCGGCGCGGCTCGGCACCCTGAGCGACGAGACGGCGCACATCCCCGAACGGTTCGGCTTTCCGGCGCCTGAACGCATCTATAACGTTTTCACGCAGGTAAAGGACCTGAATTTCGAACGTCCGCCGGTGCTGCTCGCCGTAGGCGACGTGGACATCGTCGAGGAGGCGTCCAACGTCAAGATCAAGGACAACAACGTATTTCTGCCGGGCGTGCTTTCACGCAAAAAACAGGTCGCCCAGGCGCTATCCTTACTCTGGGGGTAAACATCTATGCAGATCCGTATCAACGGCATTCCCGCGGAAGTTTTCGCAGGCGAACGCCTTCTGGACGTCGTACGAAGGCTCGGGCTCGATACCGATAGCTTAAAGACGCGTCCGATCGCCGCGGACATCGCGGGCGAGGTATTTACGCTAAACTACATTCCGCTGCGCGAAAAGGAGCAGGGCGACAATCCCACGACGTTCCGCATGCGTAAGGCGATCCGAAAGGGCGGCGGCGACGTGAAGCTGATCCGCTACGAGGAGAGCCGCGGCCGCGCGATTTACGAGCGCACGATCATCTACATCTTTTTCCTTGCCATGCGCGAGCTGTTCCCGGACGCGCACGCGAAGGTCAACTATGCGATCGGTCCGTCGCTGGACGTCTCCGTGGACATGGAGCCGCAGCTCACGCCGGACGACGTTGAAACGGTGCGCGCGAAGATGCGTGAGATCGTCGAAGCCGACTATCCGCTCACGCGAAAGCGCCTCGACATCGACGAGGCGATCCAGCTCTTTGAGAAGGACGGACAGGCGGACAAGGTGCGGCTTCTGAAGTGGCGGCAGTTCACATACTTCGACGTGTACGCGCACGACGATTACGCGGACTACTTCTACGGCGAGATGCTGCCTTCTACCGGCTACGCAAAGGTGTTCGACCTCCAGTTCCGTCCGGGCGGGCTGTTCCTGCTGCGCCCGTCGACCGCGGACGCGGACGTCGCGACGCGCTACGTGTATATGCCGAATCTTTCCAAGGTCTTTGCACGGTCGGACAAGTGGGGCGATCTCATGCACTGCCGGTGCGTCGCCGACCTCAACGACATGGTCGAAAACGGAAGCGTGCGCGAGCTGATCCGCGTCAACGAAGCGCTGCACGAGCGCAGGTTCGCGGAGATCGCGACCGAGATCGTCAACCGCGGCGCGCGCGCCGTGCTGATCGCGGGCCCGTCGAGCTCGGGCAAAACGACGAGCGCGAACCGCGTGGCAACGCAGCTCCGCGTGCTCGGCAAGAC
>CAMYWS010000072.1 GCA_947302865.1 uncultured Clostridia bacterium | reverse complement strand
CGTATTTCACCTGCATGCCGAGGATCTTCTGATAGATCTTCAGCACGTTGTTCCATGTGACAGTCTCCGCGCTCGCCGCGGTGTATGTTTCTCCGAACGCCGCCTCGTTGAGCACGAGCCGCGCGATCATTCTCCCGACGTCGCCCGCCCACGTCATGGCGGCGCGTTTCGAAAGCATTTCCTTCGGAAAAACGACCGTCTTGCCGTGCAGCGCACGGACGAGGAATTCGTTCGCTTCCATCGTACCGAGCTGAAACCGGTCTCCCGCGTACGTGATCGAGGGACGGATGATCGTGTAGTTTTTGTGTCCCGACGCTTTGAGAATATCCTCCTGCCGCGCCTTTGCAAGACCGTATTCGTCGGTCTTCAGATATTCGGGATCGTCGATGCTGTCCAAAAGCCGCGGACTCTCCTCCGTGATCGGCGCGCAGCCCGTATCGCCGTAGACGCGGTACGAGGACAGAAAAAGATAGTGGTCCGTATGGGAAAGAAGCGTTTCGCAGCGCGCCGAAAACGCGGCGGTCGTATAGATCATGAAATCGACGATCGCGTCGAACCGTTCCGAAAGAAGCGCATCCAAAAACGCGTCGTCCTTTGCGTTTCCCTGCCGGTATTCGACGCCGCTCACGTCGGACGCGTGCGCCGACCGGCTGGTGACGACCACTGAGAATCCGCGCCGAACAAGCTCCGGCGCAACGTGCGTGCCGATCGCGCCGGTCCCGCCGAGCAGCAATACCCGTTTCCGTTCCGCCATACGCGTCACCCGATCGGACGGTTGAACGCGCGGAGGTTCGAAAGCGCCTCCTGCTCGTCCGCGGCGTCGATGAAGACCTCAAACACGACCGGTTTTTCGCACCGCGCCGGATCCGCCTCACAGAACGCGTCGATCTGCGCGTCGAACGCTTCCCTGTCGTCGGCGGTCATATAGGCAAAGCCCATCGACTCCGCCCACGCCTTCGCGCTGCCGAAGTGTCCGTGCGCGGCGATCAGGTCGTCGGTTTCGGCGCCCCAGAGCTTTTCAAGACTTGCGTTCAGACGGAATTCCACACCGCGCGCGTTGTTGATCAGAAGGATGCGCAGGTTGTTCCCGATGTGCCGGTTGCCGAGCGCGTTCATGTCGTAAAAGAACGCCAGATCGCCGATCAGGGCAAAGGAAAGCCTGGTCTCATCGGCAAGCGACTGTCCGAACGCGGTGGACACCGCGCCGTCGATGCCGAAGCCGCCCACGTTCGAGCTGACGGTCACGCTCGGATCGAGTGCGAAATAGTTCATGCTGCGGAGCGAGTTCAGAATGCCGAGATGCAGGAAACTGTTTTTCGGCAGCCGTTTCGAGAGCTTCGACGCAACGTAAAGATTGGAAAGCGGCAGCATCGGGACCCTGGTCTCCGGCACCTCGCGCCTGACCGTTTCATAATATTTCGTATCGCCCTCCGCGTCGGACAGCGCCGTAAAGAAGCAGCGCTCCGAGCAGAAGAACAGCTTTTCGACGATCTCCGCGCCGTGGCGGTTGTGGAACTTCCTGTCCTCCGAAATACGCCACACGCGCGCGCCCTTAAAGATCGGACCGGCGCTGTAATCGCCCGAGACGGAGCCGAGGTCGATCAAAAGCTCCGGCTTGGTTTTCAGCGTATGGAAATCGCCCGCGACCGCGCTTTGCACGCGGTTTTTGCCCGTATAGTTTGCGGTATGGTCGCAGAACACCGGCGCGTCGAATTTCTCCGCGAACGCTTCGATCGCGGCTTTCGTTTCCGCGTCGAACGGCTTATGCGCGCCGATAAAGAGCGCGACCCGTTTACCCGCGAGTGCGGTTATCAGCGTTTCCTTCGGAAGCTCCTCCGCGTCGTATACGTCGATCTTCTGCACGTCCGGAAGCGTTTCCGTCGTGAACGAGTAGAGATTGCCGACCGGCAGATTGATGTGCACCGGGCCCGCGTCCCTGCGCGTCGCGGTGTACAGCGCTTCGTTGACGAGCTGCACGCAGGCGCGCCAGTCCTCCGCGTCCTTGATGAGCGGAAGCACCGCCGCGAACCGCTTGATATCATTCTGGCTGACGGTGCGGTCCGTCATCTGCGGCATCAGGTCCGAATAGCACGGCGAATGATGCTGCGATGTGATCGCGATCACCGGCAGTCCGCGATAGTACGCCTCCGTGAGCCCCGGCACGTAATCGCGCGAAGCCGTCGCGCCGGTGCAGGAAAGTGCGACCGGTTCGCCGGACGCGAACGCGAGTCCGCCCGCAAGGTATGCCGCGCCGCGCTCGTCGACCGCGGAGTACGCCTCGAAAAACGGATCCGTCTGCGCCGCGCGCGCGATCGGCACGTTCGTCGTGCCGGGCGAAACGACGATCTTTCTTACGTTGTATTTCTTTAGCAGCGCGATCACGATCTGCGCGTTTTTATCGTCGGTATACATAGGCGTTCCTTTCTGTTCCGTACTCTGTATGCGTGTCCACCGTTCCCGCGGCGGCAGGATCGGCGGTTTTTCCGGTTCCTCCGGCGGTTCCGGTTCCGTTTTCGGCGGCGTTTCCGCGTCCGGACCCGTCACAAACGCCGGATGTTCGTTTTCCCCGCACAGGAAGCGCAGGTACCGTTCCGATTCCGCGCGGAGCGTTGCGATCGCCGCGTGCGCCGCGTTCCAGTCGGAGGCAAGTCCGAGAATGCGCATGACTTCATTCGTCTGATCGGTATAGCGTTCCGAAAGTCCGAGCTTGTCCAGAAGCTCCGAGGCGCGGTTTCCGGTCTCCTTGTGCAGGATCACCGCGAACCGTTTCCTGAACAGCACCGAAAAGACCGTGCCGTGGAAGGAGTTGGTCACGATGAACGCGGCGTTTTTGAAGTACCAGAGAAATTCCCCGGGCGAGCAGATGCGCTGATCCCCGATCTTTCGGTTTTCCCCGTTCGGGTTGCCGTTCACGTCGATGAGCTTCAGCTCCGTTTTGTCCGCAAGCTTCTTCGCCGCCTCGTTGACCTGCTTCTGCGCGGGACCGGGCATGGTATAGACCAGAATGAACGGGTCCCGTTCCGGCGGTTCCCCCGGCATCAGCGCTTCGTACGCTTCCGGATCCAGGAGCAGCGTCGGATCGACGTCGATGTGGATCGGAACGCCGCCCAGCGACGCCTCCGAAACGTCAGGCAGAAACTTTGTTTCTCTGAGGGAAACGCAGTCGAGCCGCCGGATCATCGGGCCGATCTCCGCCTTTGCCGCCGCTGCGTCCTGAAAGTAGCTCCCGACCGCATAGGTCGCGCGCTTCGTTTTTTTGCGTCCGAACTGCAGAAAATACGCGGGGTCGAAGGCGTTGTCGGTCAGCTTGCTGTTCCACAGCTGATCGCTTCCGGCGATATAGAGGTCACATTTCGGCGGAAAGAGCCGCAGCGCGCGCAGGGAGCGGTACGTCCGCGTTTCGTGCAGGTTTGCCTTGCGGAATGCGCCGAACGTTTCTTCGCGCACAAGCTTCGGCTTCGCGTCCTTCCAGGAGCGCACCGTGTCGCGGAAACCCTTTGCGGCGTTTCCGAGGTGCGCAAAGGCGTTCTTTGCCGGCGCATGCAGTTGTTTGTTTGCGTAATAGAACGGGTTTTTATAGGATGCGTAGCGGTTCTGATGATACCACGGGCAATAGTTGATGACCTGCGGCTCGCTGCCCAGCAATTCCAGCTTGCGGCTGAGCGCATAGCATTGCAGGACTGCGCCGTAGTTGAAGGGAAAATGGAATGTGATAATCCCGACCTTCATGCCTTTTTCTTTCCGTACCGGATCCGGTTTACGACGGCGTTTTTGTAATCCAGAAGCCTGTCCGCAACCTTCCAGAGGTCCATCGTCAGCGCGAGCAGCCGCGGGCTTTGGCGGCGGATCGCAAACGCGATCTTTCTGGTCATACCGGATTTCGGTCGGATCTCACAGCGCGCCGCTCTCAGCGATTCCGGGAAAGACATCAGCGAACGGTACTCCTCGAGCCGTTCCTTTGCGGAAAGGTCCGCGCTGACGATCTTGATGCAGGTCGCCTTCAGGACCAGCATCAGGATCGACTCTGCGTTCGGCAGATACTCGGCGAGCCCGTTCTTTTCCAGCAGCGCGCAGCGGCTCAGAAACCCCTGCACCAGAAACCGGAACGTGTCCTTCCGGTATGCCTTGGAAAGCGACGTATCGGACTGGCGATACCGGTACAGCACATCGGAAACGGCTGCAACCGAAGCGACGTGCTCATAGTACCGGACGTTGAAGTCGCAATCCTCCTCATACGTGATCTCCGGATCGAAGCGGAGTCCGTTTTCGCGGATGATCTCCATCCGGTACAGCTTTCCCCAGATCGACACGCCGAACAGATTGACGCGCGCCTCGGTAAAGGTCAGAAGATATTCCGGCAGCGATTGCATAAGCACGACCGAATACCGCGCAAAGAAATACTGCTGCTTCCAGTCGGCGCGGAACCGCTCATAGCCGCAGAGCACGAGGTCCGGGCTGTACGCTTCCATCGTGTCGAGAAGCTTCTTGATGCAGTCCGGATACAGCATGTCGTCGGCGTCGACAAACATCAGATACCTGCCGTTCGCCGCGTCGAGACCCGCGTTTCTCGCGCACGACACGCCGCCGTTATCCTGGTGGACGACCTTAAATCGCGCGTCGTTTTTCACGATCCTGTCGCAGATCGCCGCGCTGTTGTCGGTCGATCCGTCGTCGACGAGAATGACCTCCCAGTCTTTGAACGTCTGCGCCTGAATGGAGTCGATGCATGCCCAAAGAAACCGTTCGGCGTTATAGACGGGAATGACGATGCTGACGATCGGACTGCTGTTTTCCATATTGCCCTCTCTCCGTTAATGACTTTTGCCTGCCAGGTACTGTTCGTACGCCCAGTAAACGTGCTTCGTTGCGCCGATCTTCCGGATCTCTCCGTGATCCAGCCACACGGCGTGCTCGCACAGCTCGAGCACCGGCGCCTTGATATGCGAAACGTACAGCAGCGTTGTGCCGCGATCTAAAAGCTCCCGGATCCGCTTGCGGCATTTTGCCTGGAATGCCGCGTCGCCGACTGCCAGCGCTTCATCCACGATGAGGATATCGGGATCGACGATCGTCGCGACCGCAAAGCCGAGACGCGCGCGCATGCCGCTCGAATAATTCTTGATCGGCAGCTCCATGAAGTCCTCAAGCTCCGCAAACTCCACGATCGCCTCGTACTGTTCCTTCATGAACTTGCGGCTGTGTCCGAGGATCGCGCCGTTGATGAAGATGTTCTCCTTCGCGGTCAGGTTCGGATCGAAGCCCGCGCCGAGCTCGATCAGCGGCGCGATCTCGCCCTTGACGCTCACCGTCCCTTTGTACGGCGTCAGAATGCCGCAGATCATTTTCAGAAGCGTGCTCTTGCCGGCGCCGTTCGAACCGATCAGCGCCCATGACTCGCCCTTCTGGATCACAAGGTTGATGTCTTTCAGCGCGTAAAACTCCTTGAACCGCAGCTCGCGCTTGACGAGCTTCACGAAATACTCCTTCAGGTTGTCCACCTGTTCCCCGGCGATGTTGAATCGCACGGACGCGTTTTTGATCCGGATGACGACCTCCGGACGCGCGGGCTTCGGCGCTGCCTGTGTTGTTGTCTGTTCCGTTTTGATCTGTTCCATACGCCGTCCTCAGATATACAGGATAAACTTGTTCTTGGTCGCGTTGAAGGTCAAAAGCCCTACGACCAGCATCAGCACGGAGCAGAGCGCGCCCCGCCACACCAGCAGATTCCACGGGACCTCGATCAGCGCGACCTCGTACTGCATGATGAAATAACGGAACTGCTGGATATACATGTACATCGGGTTGAACCGGCGGATGATGACGCCGAGCGTCGAGACCGCGATCACGCCCGGTTCCGTAGACTCGTTGAAGCTCTCGACCGAATAGAAGATCGGCGTCAGATACATCCACGCAAGCGTGACGACGCTCCAGATATTCTTGATGTCGCGGAAGAACACCGTCCCCGCCGCAAGCAGCAGCCCGAGCCCCACGCAGAATACATAGAGCTCGATGA
>CAMYWS010000071.1 GCA_947302865.1 uncultured Clostridia bacterium | reverse complement strand
AGAAGGGCATGGTCGTTGCTCCGTCCAAGGCGGTCAACGCGGGCGGCGTTGCGGTCTCCGGTCTCGAAATGAGCCAGAACTCCGAGCGTCTCGCCTGGAGCGCAGAGGAAGTTGATGCAAAGCTCCACAGCATCATGGTCAACATCCACAAGGCTTCCGTCGAAGCGGCGGAAGAGTGCGGTCTCGGCTACAACCTCGTTGCGGGCGCGAACATCGCGGGCTTCAAGAAGGTTGCGGACGCCATGATGGCGCAGGGCATCGTCTGATCCCCGATCCGAAAATCTCCCGAATCAAAAAAGGACTTCCCGCGGGAAGTCCTTTTTTCGTACCTGCGGAAGGTACCGCAGGGCGTTTTCTTTATTCCGCCTTTTCGGCTTCGCGTTCGATGACCTTCCGGAACTGCGTTTCATACAGCTCGCGGTAGATGCCGTTTTTCTGGAGCAGCTCGTCGTGTGTGCCCTGTTCCGAAATGGTCCCGTTCGCGACCACGAGGATGCGGTCCGCCTTGAGGATCGTCGAAAGCCGGTGCGCAATGACGATGGACGTGCGTCCCTGCATCAGCGTTTCGAGCGCGTCCTGGATCGCGTTCTCGGAGATCGAGTCAAGCGCGGAGGTCGCCTCGTCGAGGATCAGGATCTTCGGGTCCTTCAGAATGATCCGCGCGATCGAGAGCCGCTGCTTTTCACCGCCGGAGAGCTTCAGCCCGCGGTTGCCGACGACCGAATCGAGCCCGTCCGGCTGGTTGTTGATGAACTCGGTCAGGTTCGCCTTCCGGATCGCGTCCATAAGCTCCGCTTCGCTTGCGGTCTCCTTTGCGTAGAGCAGGTTTTCGCGGATCGTGCCGTTGAAAAGGTACGAATCCTGCGTGACGACGCCGATGCTCTTTCTCAGGTAGCCGAGGTCGAAGTCACGCACGTCGGTCTCGCCGATTTTTACGCTGCCCGAAATAACGTCATAGAGCCGGGGGAGCAGGTTCACGACCGTGCTCTTGCCGGAGCCGGACGGACCGACGATCGCGTACATCCTTCCCGCAGGCACGGTAAAGTCGATGTCCGAAAGCAGGGGCTTATCCGGAGAGTAAGAGAATTCGACGTGCTCGTAGCGGATGTTCGCACCGGAAAGGATCGGGCGCTTTGCGTGCTCCGGCTGCCTGATCGCCGGAACCAGGTCGAAATAATCGAAGATACGCGTAAACAGCGCGAGCGAGCGCGTGAAGTCAACGTGGATGTTGAGAAGCGACTGCACCGGGCGGTAGAGCCGGTTGATGAGCATGACGGTCGAGGTGATGATACCGACGTTCAGCGCGGGATCGGTCTTCGTGATGATGAAGTAGCCGCCCGCGAAGTAGATAAGCAGCGGACCGATCTCGGTGAACATACCCATCAGCACCATGAACCACTTGCCGCTGCGCTGCTCCTTCATGGAGAGCTTCGTCACCTCGTCGTTGATCGTTTCAAAGCGCTGCTGTTCACGCTTTTCGCGCGTGAACAGCTTGACAAGCAGCGATCCCGAAACGGAAAGCGTTTCGTTGACCAGCTGGTTCATCTCGTCGTGCTTCGCCTGACTTTCGCTCGCGAGCTTCCAGCGCGTTTTGCCGGCGGAGCGCGTCGGCAGAATGAGAAGAGGGATCACCACGATGCCGACCAAAGCGAGCTGCCAGCTCATGGTAAACAGCGCGACGAGCGTGGTAATAACGACGACGATGTTGCGGACGATGCTTGTGAGCGTGCCGGAGATGACGTTCGAAACGCCGCCGATGTCGCTGTTCATGCGCGTGATGATGTCGCCCTGCTTTTCGGTGGTGAAGAACGCGTGCGGCATGGAGAGCAGATGATTGTACATCTGGTTCTTCATGTCGTAGATGATCTTGTTCGAGATCCACGCGTTGATGTAGCTTTCAAGGACGCCGATCACCTGCGACGCGGTCAGCGTGATAAACGCGGCGATCAGAAGCTGAATGAGCAGCTTCATATTCTTGCCGACCAGCGCTTCGTTCACGATCCGCCCGGTGATGATGCTCGGCAGCAGTCCCACGCCCGCAGAGACGAGGATCGTCAGGAACACGAGCAGGAACTGGAACCAGTACGGCTTCAGATAGGACAGGATGCGCTTGATAAGCGCCCAACTCACTTTCGGTACGTTCTGTTTTTCTTCATCGGTCAGAAATCCGCGCGGCCCCATTCTGCCGCCCATCGGTCCCGGCATAGGCATTTCCTTTCTGCGGCGAAAGCCGCGTTCCCGCTGAATGCGCAAAGGTTCCCCGTTCCCGCCCTCTCCGTGCGGTCAATGCGCGGTAGTTACGATGCAGGTTTACGATGCACGTGTACGCGATCGGGGCAAAACGATAAGGCGGGATTATCATCCCCGCGCCTGCCCTTCGGCGCACCCAAGCGCGGCTGCATTCTCCGCCGCCGAGATGCATTCGCCCCGCACGGATACCGACTTTGCGCTTACAATCCGATCAGTTCGGTCTTCCAGTTCTGTTCCTGCAGGGTATTGTCGAGCAGACGAAGCTCCTTTGAAAGCAGATCCGCCTTGTCCTGCAGCGCTTTTACGTCGAGCGCGGGCAGGATCCGGATCTCGCTGCGGGTCGCACGGCTGACGACGCGGCTTGCGGCGTCCACTGCGTCGTGGTATACCGAAAGGAGAACGCGCTTGCTGTCCCGTTCGGCGATCAGATCGGTAAGGGTTGCGCTGTTGACGACTGTTTCGCAGTTCGTGCGGTTGATCGCGCGCATCAGCGCGCATAAGCGCTCGGTGCACGCTTGAAGCTCGTCAAGCAGCGCCTGCGGATCCTCGGCGGTCCTTTCACCCTCCTGTACCAGCGCGTTTGCCGTGATGCGCACGCGAAGCTGTTCGATACGGCGGTTCAGATCCGCGCGCTCCTGCAATGCTTCAGCCAGTTTCATATGGTTTTCTCCTTTGGTTCTTTATCGTTTGATCCCGCAGAGATCGCGGATGATTTCGCCCGCCATGATAAGCCCCGCAACCGACGGCACGAAGGCACAGCTTCCGGGAGTCTGCCGCTTTTGGTGTGTTCCGTCCGGTTCCTTTTCCGCGGGTTCGATCGGCGGTTCCTTTGAGTACACGACTTTCAGATGCTCGATCCCGCGCTTTCTGAGCTCGCGCCGCATGACCCGCGCCAGGGGACACACGCTCGTTTTTGAGATGTCCGCAACCTCGAACGCCGTCGGGTCCAGCTTGTTGCCCGCGCCCATCGAGCTGATGACCGGAACGTTTGCCTCGTGCGCCTGCATGACGAGCTGCAGCTTTCCGGACACCGTGTCGATCGCGTCAGCGACATAATCGTATTGCGTAAAATCGAACCGGTCCGCCGTTTCGGGCAGGTAAAAGCACCGATGCGCGTGTACGACCGCTTCGGGGCAGATCGCTTTGATCCGCTCTGTCACGACCTCGGTTTTCGGCTGTCCGACGTTTTTCTGTGTCGCGTACAGAAGCCGGTTGAGGTTCGAAAGCGCGATCACGTCGTCGTCGACGATGTCGAGCGTGCCGACGCCGCTGCGCGCAAGCGCTTCCACGACGTAGCTTCCCACGCCGCCGAGCCCGAACACCGCAACGCGTGAAGCCCGAAGCTTTTCAATGGCCGCGTCGCCCAACAGCAGTCTTGTTCTGGTGAATTGATCCGTCATACGCATTCCCATGTGAAATAATATATAGTATTATACGCCGTTCCCGTGCGGCATGTCAAGAAATCGGGACAAAGAAAAAGAGCTCTGAAGAGCCCTTTTCATTTTGCGCTTTCCGGTTCCATCTCCAGTACATATCGCCCGGAGGCGTTGATGATGCGGGTGCCGTTGTACGAGAGTTCACGAGGAATGCCGTAAGCAATATGCACGTGACCGTGCACGAGCGCTTTCGGCTTCCATTTGTCCAGCATCGGTAAAAAAGCCTCGAATCCGCGGTGCGCGTAATCTTCCGCGTCGCCGAGTCCCTTCGGCGGGCAGTGCGTCAGCACAATATCCACGCCGCCTGCCTTTCTGACTGCACGGTTCAGCCGCCGGATGCGGCGCGCCATCTGCCGTTCGGTGTACTGATGATTTCCGCCGCTGTAAACCGCGCTGCCGCCGAGCCCGAGAATGCGCAAGCCCTTGCATGTGACGAGCTTGTCCTCGACGCAGTCGCAGCCTTCCGGCGGGAAGCGGTCGTAGCTTGTGTTGTGGTTGCCGTGCACGTACAGCACCGGGACGTTTGCCATAGTGACGAGAAAGGAGAGGTATTCCGCTTTGAGATCCCCCGCGGACAGGATCATATCATACTCCGCAAGCCGACCCGGTCGATAATAGTCCCAGAGCGCGGGCTCCTCCACGTCGGAAATCAGAAGGATCTTCATAGGATCGGACCGTCCTTCACGGGAGGGATGGCTTCGCGGTACACGCCGAGTAATCGCACGATGCTCTGCGCGACCGGCAGCAGTTCATCGAACGTGGGGATCTTGCCCTCGATCGTATCGCTCAGCCAGTCCATATGCAGGATCTCGGACGGCGACAGCCAGCGGTTGCCGTCGTTTCGCACGATGCCCTCCTGATCGCACATCACGCGGCGGAACGGGTCGAGCCGTCCGTCGACGATCGAGTTTTTCAGCGCTTCGACGAGCGCTTTGACGCCTTCCGGAAGCTTTTCGGAGGGCGTGATGCCGATGACGCCGCTTTGCAGTCCCCACCAGTAATTGATGGCGGCGGCGCTGCGGTTCGCGCTTTCATCCTCCCAATGTCCGAGCAGGATGTCGCGGAACAGCTTTTCATAGAACGCGCCCCAGTTCCAGAAGGTCGCGGCAAGCGGCTCCTTCACGCCGTCGTTCCGGACGCGGATGAGCCCGTACGGCGCCTGCGGCGCTTCCGGCGCAAACCATTCGTGATTGCTGATCACGTCCACGCCGTCCTTGATGAGCGAGGCGAGCGGGTCCGCTTCCGTGCACGACCAGCGGAGTTTGACGACCGCGCGCGGGTTCACAAGACGTGCGCCGAGCGCAAATGCGTTGACGCTCGCGGGGACGCCGAAGATCGGCGCGGCGGCAACGTAGCCAAGAAGATCGCTGTGTGAAAGCGCGCCCGCGATCGCGCCCGCGAGGAACTTGGTCTCATAGATGCGGCTGTAATAGGTGCGCACACCGGGGAAGGGCATGTCGACCGAGCAGTTCAGAATCTTGACGTTCGGATGCGCGGCGGCCGCGCGGCGGCATGCGTCGATGAGCGGGGGGGTCGTGGCAAAGATCACCTGCGCGCCGTCCTGCACCGCCTGCGTAAAGAGCGCGTCGGCGTCCGATTCGTCGCGCACAGTGTATGCGCGCGTCGTGACCTTTCCGGCAAGCGCTTCCTCTGCATAAAGACGACCCTTCTCGTGCCCGCGGACCCATACCGACTGCTCCGGCGGAAATTCGTGGATGAACGCGGCGGAAAGCTGCGTCGGCAGAAACATAGCGTTGTAGAGACGGGAGAGCAGCGTCTTTCCCGCGGGCTCCGTCTCCGCTTCGGTCGCGACGGTCACGTCCGTTTCGGGCGTCTTTACGCTCGCGTTCAGGGAGGAGAGCAGCGTTTCCGGGGAAAGCGCGGTAAAATCATTGTGCGAATACAGCGAGATCCACGAAAGGAACGCGTCGGAAAGCGTAACGCCCTCCGGGAACTTCACGCGCGCCGCTTCCGCCGAAAACTGCGTAAAGTCGGAGATCACGCGCCGCCGCTGTTCCTCGGTCCAGATCTCGCCCCATTCAAAGCCGAGCGCAGCGACAAGCTTTTTATACCGTCCGGGCTTCGTGAAGCGGAACGCATAGGTGCGCGCGAGGTGATAGAATTCGAGAAACTCGTAGTACAGCTGCGTTTCGGGATCGTCGGCGTAGGCGGGGACGATGCGCAGCACGGAGGCGGGGATCGACGGCGCGTCGAAATACCGCAACACGGACAGCCGCTTGTTGCCCTCCTGCACGAAGAAATCGCCGTAGTATTCATAGCAGCGGATCGGGTCGCGGATGCCCTCGTCGGAGAGGTGCGCTTCGCACAGCGCGGTCCATTTCGCGCCGAATTCGGTGTTTATCTCCGGCAGCGGCATGAAATCGCGCGAAAAGACGGAGCGCCGTCCCGCGCTGACCGTGC
>CAMYWS010000070.1 GCA_947302865.1 uncultured Clostridia bacterium | reverse complement strand
CCGAACGCCTGATACGCGGTCGCGGCGTTCACGCAGGTCGTGCCCGCCGTGATCGTTCCTTCGAAACCGAGCGCGTCCAGAAGCGTCTGTGCCGCTTCGGCGTGCAGAAACGCCTTTTCGCGGTCGCCCGTTTTGCGGTAATGCCCGATGAGCTCGTTTTCGATCATCAGCCCGCCGCGGCGGTCGTGTCCGAGCTTCGCCTCTTCGAGCCAGTAGAGAAGATGCCGCTCCACGCCCGCATAGTCGCGGCGCGACATGTATTCGTCCACCTTTTCCATGATCCGCTGCTGCGGCACGGACCTGATCTGTGCTTCCGCGCCGTACGGTTCCCCGCATAAAAGGCAGCGCGGCTCCGCGTAGTCTTCTTTCCCGATCGGCGTCATATTCCCTCCCGTTTTGCGCGCCGCGGCCGCGGCGTATTTTATTCAGTATACCATACCGTCGGCTAAAAAGAAAGGGCGGCGAAGAAAACCGCCCCAAAAACCTTGTCAGTCCGCAGATCTCGTGCTATACTTGAGCCATGAAACAGATTCGGATTACCCTTCTCTGGCTGCTGATCGCGCTGCTGCTTCTGCCGACGTTCAGCTTTGCCGAAACACATATCCGGCTTGCCCCCGCACCGACGCCGGAAGTAACGCCGGAGCCGACGCCTACGCCGACGCCCACGCCGCCGTTCGGCATTTCGCTCGGCTTCACCGACGAACAGCGCAAGGAGTACGACAGCAGGCGCACCTCCGTGTTCAAGAGCGCGCGGGCGAGCGGCGTCTACGTCGCCGACGCAAGCGACCTTTCCCTTTGCTTCTATGCGAGACGCCCCAACGAAACGTTTGCAAACGGCAGTACGACCAAGATCATGACCGCGCTGCTTGCGATCGAAGGGCTGTCGATGGACGAGGTCATCATTACCCCGCGGGAAGCGACGCTGCTCGGCGGGACGAACACGATGCTCGGACTGGTCCCGGACGAGCCGATGCGCGTGGAGGATCTTCTCTACGGGCTGATGCTCGTATCCGGCAACGACTGCGCCATCACGCTCGCCTGTCGCATGGACGGTTCCGAGGAGGCGTTTGCGGAGCGCATGAACGCGCGCGCCGCCGAGCTCGGCATGGTCGACACGAACTTCACGAACCCCTGCGGACGAAACGTCGGGGACAACCATACCTCCCCTTACGACCTCACGATCCTGACACAGGAAGCACTGAAAAACGAACAGTTCCGCACGATCGTCGCGACCGCGGACTACACGATCCCGGCGAATGAAAAACGCCGCGACCCCCTGCCGATCCGCAACAGCAACCGTCTGGTTTCCGACGGTCCCCCGCACGAATATTACTGTCCGGAAGCGATCGGCGTCAAAACCGGCGCAACCGCGCTCGGCACCTGTCTCGTCGCCGCGGCGAAGCGTGAAGACGTCACGATCATCGTCGTACAGCTCGGCATGACCGTCGGCGACATCAAGTCAAAGCGATACGAGGAATTCGGGCGCGCGCTGCTGTTTTTCAACTACATCTTCGACTATGAGTATACCGACGTCGATGCAAAGACGATGCTCGGCGCCTATACGGACGTCATTTCCGCGGAAATGCCGTTTCCGACCGATCCGGAGCTTTGCAAGCTGAACGTCCACGCGGACATGAACGGCGCGCACGCGTACCGCGCGATCCGCGAGATGGACCTGCTCCTTGCCGGCGACGAATCGTTTGACGTCGACATCGACGCGCATGCCGAAGCCCCTGTCGAAGCCGGACAGCGGGTCGGCACCGCGACCTTCTCATACCGCGGACGCGTCTGGTTCACGCTTCCGCTGATCGCGGATACATCGCTTGCGATTCCCGTGACGCCTACCCCGATTCCGACGCCGGAACCCACGGAAGTGCCGCTTGTCACGGACGACGTACCGCAAGATACGCCCGCGCCGACGCCCGCGCCCACGGCGACGCCCGCGCCGACCGATCCGCCCGGAAATCACCGGCATGCGGAGAACAAGGCGGCGATGCAGATCCTTCTGCCGCTCGGCGGCGCGCTGTTTCTGCTCGTCGTCGCGCTGTTGATCCGCAAACGGATCCGCGACCGCAGATGAACTTCCCGAAAACGAAAACACACAATCAAAAACCTTCCCTGTCATACGGGAAGGTTTTTTATCGCCGGTGCGAATCTCATTTGCCGCGATATTCTTTAGGATCCATGATCGTTCGTATCCGCGGAAGGATCCTTTTGATCGTTTCGGTCATCTTTGTCAATCTGTCGGAACGGTACCGTTCGGGGATATCCGCTTCCGCATACGCCTCTCCCCACTGTTTTTCATCCCATAGGTCCTCGGCACAGCGGACGGGAAAACTGTAGCGGAGCCCGTCTCCGGTTATTCTGCACAGTATGGCGCAGGTCGCGACCGTTTCCGTGTAGACCAGATCATAAACGGAAACCGTATACGCTTCGACACTGTCCGCGATCAGCAGGAAGAAAACGGTTTCAAGACGGTCCTCCGTGCAAAGAACGACCTCCTCGTGGATCCACGGCGCGTACAGTAGGCCTGCGAAAGACGGCTCTTTCCACGCTTTCGCCTTGTCTGTCCAGTATTGCTCCTCCTGTTTCAGCCGGGATCTCATCGCGTCGCAGGACAGCAGCTCGTATTCCCGGTGCGGACAGTCAAGCCCGTGCCACTTCCGGTACGGCAGCGCGGCGTCAAGAAGCTGCCAGCGTTCCCCGTTCCAAACAGCCGCGCAGATATGATCCTGCGGCGCTCCGTAGCAATCGACGCGGACCCGGGCGTATTTCGCTCTGTACCCCAGTCTTGTCAATACCGAGACCAGCAGGTTCGAATAGTCTCCGCAGGTCCCGGATCTCATCCGCAGCACGTCCAGATCGCTTCTTTGAAGCGGGCGGTACGGCGCGTTCAGTCTGCTGTACGATACGTTGTCGTCAAACCAGCGGAACAGCTTCCCGACGACGCCGCTTATCGGCAGCCCCTCCGGCTGCAATTCCCGTATGAAACATCCGATCTCAGACGAGTCGGGATGTATGTATTCGTTTGTATCCGGCATGTTGTTCTCCGAAAGCCGCGATCGTTTCGCTCAGCCCTCCTTCGCCTCCGAAAGCATCCAGCCGAGGGAGACCGGCGCGGAAAACGCCGTTCCGCAGAAGACGCAGACCCGTGCGCCTGCCGCCGGCAGCGGACCGCCGCAGTTCGGGCAGTTGAAGCCCTTGATCGGGCTGTCCGGATCGTCCGCGTAACCCGCGATATACACAAGGATCAGACGCCGCTGACGCGGGACGTCGCCCGTATCGTTGAAGCCGACCGCCGCCTGACATGTCAGGAACTTCCTGCGCGCGGAGCCGTCGTACGCGGCGATCGTCACGCGGTGCGCCGTGATCCCGTCCTTGACGGAACCGGGCAGACGGTCCCCGAACTCCTCCTTGAACGTCTCGGTCGCGTCGTCCCCGTAGAGCACCTTTCCCTGTGCGCCGCTTTCATAGTACGTCCTTGCGTCGCGCCGCACGCGCTCCGCAAACACCCGCGCGTTGAAGTCCGGAAAGTCCTTCAGGATCTTCGGCAGCACGACCGATTCGAGCGAGCTGAGCGAGCGCGGCTTTTCCGGCTCCTTGTCCGCGGCGATCGCGTCGTCGATCGCGTCCTTGATATATCCGATCCGTTCCCGCACGCCGCGCGTCGCGCGCCGGATCCACAGAAAGCCGCCGAACAGCGTCGCAAGCCCGCAAGCTCCGATCAAGGCGATCATCCACCACTCCATCATAAACCTCCGGTTTTCGGTCTGTCGGAAAAGCGCGACAGACTCTTTTCTTTCAGTTTGGACTTGATCGGACGAATTGTCAAGCGCAATATGCAGGCCGACTGCAATTCCCGGGTCATTGCGACAAAATTACACCAATCCGTTATTGACAACACGCGCGGCTTACAGTAAAATATATAATAAGAATGGTATGACATTCGATAAATCCAAATAGAAATGAGAGGGGTTTGCATGGAAGAAAAGAAAAAGAAACCGGTCGCAAAGAAGACCGAAGAAGCGCCGGAGGCGAAAGCGGCTCCGAAACTGACCAAAGCGGAAGAAAAGAGCAAGGCGACGACCCTGCGTATCGTTTCGATCATCCTGTGGATCCTCGCGATCGGCTTTGAAGTCGTTGCGATCCTTTCGCTCCTGAAAGCACTGTATATCCCGTGGCTGCCGCAGATGTGGTGCATGATCATCTGCATCGTGCTCGACCTGATCTGCTGCATCATTGCAGGGCTGCTGTGGAAGAAAGCAAGCTTCCTCGATCCGTTCAAAAAGACCAACAACAAGGTCGGTTTTGTGATCCTGAACCAGCTCGGCGTCATTATGGCGGTCATCTGCTTCCTGCCGCTTATCATCCTGCTGTTCACCAACAAGGATAAGATGGACAAGAAATCCCGCATCATCGTCACGATCGTTGCGATCATCGCGCTTTTGCTTGCAGGTTTGCTCGGCGCGAACTTCAACCCGATCTCCGCAGAGGAGAAGGCGGCGGCGGAAGAGCAGATCACGGACACGGTTTACTGGACGACATTCGGTCACAAGTATCACCTCTATGATGACTGCCACACGATCGCCAATTCCGAGAAGAATCCCGGTACCGTGACCGACGCGATCGACGCAGGCCGTACCGAGGTCTGCTACTACTGCGCAAACAGAGCGGAAAAGGAAAAAGGTCTTGTGCTGGACGGTCTGAACGTTGAAGAAGGCGTCACCGTCGCCGGAGAATAAGCCATGGCAGGGATCAATCTGAACTCCCTGATGGGATTGGTCGGCAGCGACGGTGTCGACGCGCTCGCAAAGGCAACGAAGACCGATAAAAGCAAGGTCTCCGCGGTGCTTTCCGACGCGCTTCCCGTGCTGGTCGGTAAAATGTCCGACAATGCCTCCACCAAGGACGGCGCGGCGTCTCTCAACAAAGCGCTGAACGAGCATAAGACGGGCGACGTGATCGACGTTGCGTCGTTTTTGCAGGGCGCCGACAGCGCGGACGGCAAAAAGATCCTCGGTCACATCCTCGGCAGCGACGAAGCGGCTGCAACGAAAGCGATCTCGAAAAAGAGCGGCGTTTCCGGTTCCAAGGTCACCTCGATCCTCTCGATGGTCGCGCCGCTTCTGCTCTCTCAGCTCGGCAACAAGAAGGACGACGATGATGCGGACAGTTCCGCGCTCGGCGGACTTTTGGGAGGACTCCTGGGCGGCGGAAGCTCCTCGTCCTCATCCGGCGGCATCGGCGCGACGCTTCTCGGCTCCCTGCTCGGCGGTTCCTCCTCGTCCTCTTCCTCCTCGTCCGGCGGACTTTTGGGCGGGCTTTTAGGCGGTCTTTTCGGCGGCAAGGAAGAAGAAAAGGAAGAAGAAAAAGAAGAAAGCCCCTCCATGCTCGGCGGGCTTTTGGGCGGTCTCTTAGGCGGCAGCGATTCGGGTTCCGCAAGCTCCGGCAAGAAGAAGACCGGCAAAAAGACGGGCACGACGAGCGCAAAGAAGAAAACCGGCACAACTTCGACCGCGAAGAAAAAGACAGGCGCGACCACGGGCAAGAAGACCGCTTCGAAGAAGACGAGTACGACGGCTTCGACGGCAAAGAAAAAGACCGCAAAGAAAAAGACAAACTGAAACGGGATCAAACCGTCAGACGGGCGTTCTTCCGGACGCCCGTTTTTTATGCTCGAAAGTTCGTTTTTTACGGAAAAGCATATTGCAATTCCCAATAAAATTTGTTATAATAAAATTGTAAATTTGTCCATGTGAATGAGGGGCATCCAAATTGAACGAAAGAAAGAAAGTCGGGCTCGCGCTCGCATCCGGCGGCGGGCGCGGCATGGCGCATATCGGCGTTTTGCAGGTACTGACCGAGAACCATATCCCGATCGATATGGTCTCCGGCTGCAGCGCGGGCGCGCTTGTCGCCGCGATCTATTCCGCCGGCACCGATCTTTACATGCTGGAAAAATATCTCTGCACGCTTCTGCCGAAGGATATCATCGATCCGACGGTCGTGACCCGCGGCGGGTTCATCTCCGGCAACAAGGTCACCGAGATCGTCCGCACGCTCTCACACGATCTTTACATTGAAGAGACAAAGATCCCGTGCTTTATCGGCGCCGTGGATCTCGAATCCGCGG
>CAMYWS010000069.1 GCA_947302865.1 uncultured Clostridia bacterium | reverse complement strand
GTCTTCCTCGGGGATAACGCTCTTGTCATAGTACATGAAGTAGCCGTTATCGGAGGTCATCGGGTACGCATACAGCGTGTCGCCGGAGGTTGCCGCCGCAACGACGCCCGGGTCGTTCGCCGCTCTGACCGTCTCAGCCGCTTTGTTGCCGAGCTTGTTCAGAGCGCCGCCCTGTACCAGGCGAGCGAACTGGTCCTGCGCGAAGCAGAAGATATCTGCGCCCGCGGAGATGTCGACCAGCATCTGGTCTGCCGCCGTCGCTTCGGACTGCGGGTTGACCGTCGCATTGAACTTAATACCGTCCGTGTTCGTGTTGTTGAAGTCTTCGATCTGCTTCTTGGTCAGATCGACCGCGTTCTCGCCGACCCAGACAGTGATGTCATAGGTTCCGGCAAGCTCTGAACCTGTGCTCGTGCCCGCGCCGTTGTCAGTGCCGGGGGTCGTTTCGCCGGACTTTTTGCAGGCGGCGAGGCCGAAGACCATCACGAGTGCGAGCAGAATCGCCAATGTTCTTTTCATAGTTTCCCTCCTAATATTTTTGATTTTCGCTTCCGTTTTCCGGAATGAAAAGAATCCCATCCGGGACCTTGCGAACATATTCGGATATATCCCCATAGTCCCATGATGCACCTATAATATAAACATTTTTGTGCTCGTTGTCAACTGTTTTCATATATTATCCGCACTTTTTTCGTCAAAAAGAATGTGGCTTGTCCAAACATTTTTTCAGTCCTGACGGTTCAAAAGTCCGTCGTCGATCTTGCCCCAGGCGCCGCTTCCCGCGCCGGAACACTTCACGGAAATGCCGACGGTGACGGTCTGCCCCGCGCCTACCGCGATATTCCCGACCGTCTGCGTATCCCAGTTCCCGTAGGACGTGATCTTCATCGGCGTGCGTCCGGCTTCGACGCCGTCGACGAGCGCGTAGCAGAAGATCTCCGCGTCGCCCGCGTCGCCGCCCATGATCGAGATCGTGAACGAATACGTGCCGGCCGGCAGGTCCCTGACCTCCTGGAACAGCGAGAAATCGACCGAGCCCTTCTTTGCGCTCCAGAAATGCATGTGATACGTGCCGTTCAGGGAATCGGTGATCTTGTCCTCGACATAGAGCTGATCCGCGCCGCCGCGGTCCTCCGTCTGCCACGGTTCGGGCACGCCGTCCTCGAAGCCGAAGTTTTTGAGGTAGTTGAAGTTGACCATCGAGACCGTCGCGCGCGCCGGGAGCCCCGCCGCCGTTCCCGTGATCTCATAGGTCTTCGCGCCGCCCGCATACATCTGCGCAATGTCGGCGTCGGTGACGTTCCATGTGACCGGGACCGTCTGAAGCTCGTTGCTCGTCAGAACCGCGTCGACCGTTTCGGGAAGCTCGATCGTGCCCTTGAGATCGAACACGAGCGCCGTGTCCCGGATCGCGTCCGCCCTCGTCTCGACTTCGTTGCCGTAGCGCACGAGGTTGAAGACCCGCAGCGACTCCAGCGGATCGCCTTCCGGACCGAACATCGCCTGGTTGTCGACCGCGCAGCCGCCGTAGTATTTGCCCGCGTCGTCCGGATCGTAGCTGCCGCCGAAGCTCGACGCCCAGCCGGAACCGAATTTCTCCCACTTCTCGTGGTTCTCTTCCCACGAGCTCGTGCCGACCGTGATCCACGTGCCTTCCCAGTAGACCACGCCGATGCCGTTTTTGACATGTGCAACCGTGTCGATGACGTTGCGGACGTGGTTCGCCTGTCCCTGCACGGTGAACGGGTAATCCTTCACGATGTTCGCCGTCTCGCCGGAGATCGTGTTGCCCGAGAAATCCGTATCGTCCGGCGTGTACGGATAAGAGGTCTCCATGACCATGACCTTCTTGCCGTAGGTCTCGGCGATCCCGTTCAGCACGTTCGCAAGGTTCTCAAGCGTGCCGTGCCAGAACGGATAATAGGAAGAAGCCAGCACGTCGTAATCGACCTCGAACGATTCGAGCTTCTTTGCAAAGCCGTCGTACGCGTCCGTGCGCTCCGGGTTTGCGAGATGGATCGCGACGAGCGCGTCCGGATACACCTCGCGCACCGCCTTTCCGCCCGCCTGCATCAGCTTTGCGATGTCCTCAAAGTGCTTTTCGCCGCAGAGCGCGCTGTTCGTTTCGTTGCCGAGCTGCACCATGCCCACGGCGACGCCTTCCTTTTTCATGGTTTCCAGCGAATCGCGCGTGAACGCATACAGCGCGTCCGCCTTTTCGGTGACGGTCATGTCCTTCCACGCGAGCGGGACCATCTGCTTGCCCGGGTCCGCCCAGAAATCGGAATAGTGGAAATCCACGATGAGCCGCATGCCGTACTTCGTCGCGCGTCTGCCGATCTCGATCGCCTTTTCAACGTCGCAGTTGCCGCCGCCGTAGCCGTTTCCGTTCGCGTCGTACGGATGGTTCCACACGCGCACGCGGATGTGCGTGACCCCGTTTTCCGCGAGCGTTTTGAACACGTCCTGTTCCTCGCCCGCGAAGTTGCGGTATTTTACGCCGCTCTGCTCCTCGGCGATGACCGACGACGCGTCCATGCCCATGATGAACCCGTCGGGCAGGTCCTCGACCTTTTTCACGTACAGCGTGCTTCCCTCGATCTTCTCCCCGGGGATCACGTTCTCAACCGCGATCTTCGTTCCCGCGCACCCAAAAAGCATCATTGCCGCCAGCAACAATACCGTCCACCTCTTTTTCACTGTATTCCTCCTGTTTGATTCTGTAACGTCAGAAAATGCCGCGCGACCGCGATTGCCGCGTCGTCGCGCCCGCCGACGTGCTGCGAGTCCTTGCGGAAGAACAGCCAGCACCGCTCGTTCGGGATATAAAAAATCAGATCGCCGCCGACCCTGCGCCCCGTCTGCTCGTCGTAAACCAGGATCCCGTACGCCTCGCCGTCCGATTCATAGAACGTTTCGCCCGGGAAATCCGACCGGTCGATCGGCATGAACGACGCGAGGTACTCCCCGACCTTCGAGTCCGGGATCAGGAACAGATCGCCGGACAAAACCTCCGTCTGGTTGAACATCATGTCGTCGAACACCGCCGTGTCCACGATCCTGATGCCCTCCGGCTTTTCCCGCTCCAGCTCGAAGGAAAGCGCGTTCCGGTCGAGATACGGCAGGTCCGCGTACAGAACGACCTTCTTTGCGGGACGCGCGGAGAACAGCAGGATAAAGATCCATGCCCAGAACACAGCGGACAGCAGCGCCCACAGGATATAGCGGTACCAGTTTCGCAGAATACCCTTAATCATCGCCGTCCGCCTCGTATGCGACGATGTAGTCGTACACCGTCTCCGCCTTGCCGGAGAACGCGTCCGGCAGCTTGTCCGCTTTCATTTCGCTGACCGAAAGCACCCGTTCGCGTTCGCCTTCCCTGAACAGGACCTTCCGCACGTGCATGCCGTTTTTGACGCGCCGCACCTCGTCGGTCTTGCGGAAGCTTCCTTCCTGCACGGTGCGCGGCTCGCTGAGCATCAGCTCGCAGTGGCGCACGTCGGCGTCCGCGTTGCCGTACGACCCGTGCAGAAACGTGATGACGATCCATCCCGCAAGCGTCGACACGCCGATCGTGATCGGCATCAGGACAGACTTATTCTGCCGCGTGGCAAACGCGCAGAGCAGGATGCAGACAAGAAGCCCGACCCCGCCGATGCACAGCATCACGGTCCGCAGCTTCTTCTTTCTTGCGCGCTTTTCGGGAAGCGCGCTCTCCCGATACAATTCAACCCGAGGTTTCATGGCTCCAGTATAGCACATTTCCGCGGGCAAGAAAAGCGCATTCTTGACAAATGTTTCAAAAAAATATACTATTGAATCTGTAAAATGCAATAAAGGGAGATGTCGATTGTGAAGACTGTTCTGAAAACCGCAGGCGCAGCCCTGCTCGCTCTCATCCTGCTTCTGTCTGCCGGCTGCGGCAGCGGAACGGAAACCGTCGACGACTCGAAGGAGTACAAGATCACCGATCCCCTGCTGCTGGGATCCGAGCCCGCGAACGACAACGCGCGCGTGTTCTACGAGATCTTCGTCGGCTCGTTCTCCGATTCGAACGGCGACGGCGTCGGCGACCTTCGGGGCATCATCAACCGCATGGATTACCTGAACGACGGCGATCCCGATTCCGGAAGATCGCTCGGCATCGAAGGCATCTGGCTGTCCCCGATCTTCACCTCACCCTCCTATCACAAATACGACGTGACCGATTATTATGAGATCGATCCGAAGTTCGGCACGCAGGAGGATCTGGACGAGCTGATCAAGCTGTGCCACGAACGCGGCGTCAAGCTGATCCTCGACCTCGTCATCAACCACACCGCAAGAAACAACAAGTGGTTCGGCAACTTCACCCGCGCCCACGCGAAGGACGACCCGACCAACCCGTATTACGACTGGTACTCTTATTATAAAAAGGGAGAAAAAGCGCCCGGCGGACGCACGTTCTCCGCGCTCGGCGGCACGGACGTCTTCTATGAGTGCAACTTCTCGGGCGACATGCCGGAGCTGAACTTCGACTGCCCCGCCGTGCGCGAGGAATTGCTGAACATCGCGCGGTACTATCTCGGCCGCGGTCTCGACGGGTTCCGCTTCGACGCGGCGAAATACGTGTACTTCGGCGATCACGACAAGAGCGTCGCGTTCTGGAAGGAATACCTTGAAACGCTGCGCGCCGAATATCCCGGCCTGTACACGGTCGCGGAGGTGTGGGACGGCGACGGCATTACGGATCGTTACTACCCCGCCACGAACTGCTTCAACTTCACGACCTCGCAGACCGAAGGCCTGATCGCCGCCGCCGCAAAGAAGGGCAATCCCTACGGTCTGACCAAGTACATCGAAACCTACCTGAGCAAGATCAAGGGCACGAATCCGGACGCGATGTACGTCCCGTTCATCGCAAACCACGACACCGACCGCTCGGCGGGCTATCTGCCGACGTCCAACGGATTTGCGCAGATGGCGGCGAACCTCTACATCCTCGGTCCCGGCTCGCCGTTCATCTACTACGGCGAAGAGATCGGCATGCGCGGCTCGCGCGGCAGCGCCAACACCGACGCGAACCGCCGTCTCGCGATGATCTGGGGCGACGACGACACCATCCGCAACCCGGTCGGCTCGACCTATTCGGACAGCAGCCAGATCGAGAACGGCGTCGAACAGCAGATCACGGATGAAAACTCGCTCTATACCTATTATAAAAAGCTGATCATGATCCGCAAGGCGAACCCGGCGATCGCGCGCGGGGAATACCGCGCGGTCACGGTCGAGGGTATGAAGGTCGGCGGCTTCACCTCGACGTACGAGGGCAAGACCGTTCTCGTGCTGCACAACCCGGGCGATTCGGAGAAGACGATCGACGTTTCGCAGTTCGGCAGCTTCACCGAGCTTCGCGCGTTCATCGGCCTGGAGGGAGCGACGCTTTCCGGCACCATGCTCACGCTCGGCGGACAGACGAGCGCCGTGCTCGGATAAATCCGGATCAACAACGCACGAACCGTCCCAGTTTTCGGGACGGTTCGTTTTTTTCGCGCGGCATTGGGGAGAGGATTTTTACCGTGCGAAACCGGTATCTCTTTTTCACAAGGTCCTGCGCCGCCCGCCCGGGAACAGGTGAAAGGAACGGGCGGCGCACCCTTCGGGAGGGACGCTATGGTTCGGGGAGAAGGTAGATGATATCGCTGATGACGCGGGATTCGTTGCGGCTTTTGCTGATGATCCCGCCGTTCCAGTACATCTGCGCGGAATCGCCGCCGTCGAGGTTATACGCCGCCTTGCAGCCGAGATCCTCCATGAGCCGGCTCAGAGCGGAAAGCCGCATGCCCTCCGACCAGTCGTGATCCCTGCCGTCGACGATCACAAAGCAGTAGTGTCCCGGTTCGTAATAGCCGATCGCGGCGCGCGGATTGTGGCCGGAAAGCGCGTGCGTGATCTCCATGGCATGCCCGTTCTCGTCGAGCAATGCGGGACCGAAGCCCCAGACCTGCCAGGGATCGGCGTCGATGATCTCCTGCGCCGTGAACGTGCCCCACGCTTTCGTCTCCATACGCCCGTCGCGGTACAGCACGCACAGATCGGTTTCTTCGATCGGCGTATCGCGGTAGAGGACACCGTTTCGGATCACAAAGCTGTTCTTTACGCGCGTGTACGTATCGCCGTCGATCGCAAGGAGCGCGCCGACAGATTTTGCGATGTCTTTCACCGACTTTTCGTAGCGCATGCCGAAATCTCCTTCCGCCGCCGCTGTGCGGATCGAGGTCGCGTCCTTCACATAGATATCGGCGACGTGATAGCTTGCGATCTTCGCATAGGTATCCCTGACCGTA